>DSBX01000114.1 GCA_011049385.1 Caldifarciminota bacterium
CTCGTCGCGCTCGCGCCCGGGCTGGTGCGCTACCACACCCACGAGCTTTCCCGGCAGGCGGTGGTGCTGGTTGATGACGAGCACGGCGGTCTGCCCGGGGGCGGGTTTCGGGTCTTCCACCTGCCCCTGCACGCGCTCGCGGTCGAGCACGGCGGGGAGCGGACCTCCAACTCGGTCGCGCTGGGCGCGGTCGCGGCGATGCTCGACCTCGACTTCGCCCTCCTGGAACAGGAGCTCCGTACCGGGTTCGACGGCCGGAACCGCGAGATGGCCGAGAAGAACGTCCGAAGCGCCCGGGGCGGCTACGACGCCTGCCGGAAGCGGTCCGGGCCGCTGGCCCGGCTCGCCACGCGGCCGGTTCCGCCCGGGCGGCGGCTCATCACCGGCGCGGACGCGCTGGCGCTGGGCGCGATTGCCGGCGGCGCGCGGTATGCGACCGGCTACCCGATGTCGCCGGGCTCGGGCGTGCTCGAAGCCTGCGCCCGGTACGCGGACCGGGCCGGGCTCATCGTCGAGCAGGCCGAGGACGAAGTCGCGGCCATCAACCAGGCCTGCGGCGCGGCCTTCGGCGGCGCGCCGGCGCTGGTCGCGACCGCGGGCGGCGGGCTCTGCCTGATGAACGAGGGCCTGAGCCTGGCCGGGATGACCGAGACCGGCGTGGTCGTGATGTCCGGGATGCGGCCCGGCCCCGCCACCGGGCTTGCCACCCGTACCGCGCAGGCGGACCTGCTTTTCGTGCTCACCTGTGGTCACGGCGAGTTCCCCCGCGCGGTGCTCTGCCCGGCCGACGGCGCGGCCGCGTTCCGGGCCGCGGCGAAGGCGGTGCGGCTGGCCGAGCGGTACCAGGCACCGGTCATCCTGCTGTTCGACCAGTGGCTGGCCGATGCGCGCTGGACCATCGGCGCATTCGAGTTCGAGACCGCGCCCGGGCCGGACCGGTACGAAGGCCCGGCCGGAGAGTACCGGCGCTACCGGGTGACCGACAGCGGCATCTCGCCCCGCATCCTGCCCGGCACGCCCGGTGAACTGGTCTACGTTGACTCCGACGAGCACACCGAGGAAGGGCACATCACCGAGTCGGCCGAAGTCCGCAACGCGATGGTCGAGAAGCGGGCGCGCAAGGCGGCGTTGCTGGCCCGGGAGATTGCGCCGCCGGAACGTTGGCCGGACGAAGACGCGGAGGCGCTCATCGCCTGCTTCGGCTCGACGCGGGGACCGGTGCGCGAAGCGGTGGCCCGCCTGCGGCGGACCGGGCGGTCGGTCGCGGTCCTGCACTTCGGCGAAGTCTGGCCCTTCCCGGCCGCGGCGACAATCGAGCTGGCCCGGCGCAGTCGGCGGCTCTTCACCGTCGAGGGCAACGCCACCGCCCAGCTCGGGCAGTTGCTGGCCCAGGAATGCGGGCTCCGGGTTGAAGGCTCGGTCCTGCGCTATGACGGGCGGCAGTTCCGGGTGGCGGAAGTCCGCGAAGCGCTGGCCCGGAAGCTGGGGGAGAAGTGATGCGGGCGAAGGACCGGAACTTAAACGACCCGCTGGCCTGGTGCCCGGGGTGCGGCAACTTCGGCATCCGCGAGGGTGTCAAGCAGGCGCTGGAACAGCTCGAACTGGAGCCGCACGAGGTCGCGTTCGTCTCCGGTATCGGCCAGGCCGCCAAGGCCCCGCATTACATCCGGTGCAACCTCTATAACGGGCTTCACGGCCGAACCCTGCCGGTCGCGACCGGGCTCAAGTTGACGAGGCCCGACCTCACCGTCATCTGCGAAGGCGGCGACGGCGACGGCTACGCCGAAGGCGGCAACCACTTCCTCCACGCCCTGCGCCGCAACCTCGACATCACCTACCTCGTCCACGACAACCAGGTCTACGGCCTGACCAAGGGCCAGGCCTCGCCGACCAGCGACAAGGGGATGAAGACCGCGACCACGCCCTTCGGCTCGGACGCGCCCGCCTTCAACCCGCTTGCGTTGGCGGTCACGCTCGACACCGGGTTTGTGGGCCGAGGGTTCTGCGGCAACCCCGCGCACCTGGCCGGGCTGATTGCCGAGGCGGTGCGCCACCCCGGCTTCGCGCTGGTCGAGATACTCCAGAACTGCGTCAGCTTCAACAAGGTCAACACCGCGCAATGGTACCGCGAGCGGGTGCGGATTCTGGCCGATGGTGAGCACGACCCGACGGACCGGGCCGCGGCGTTCAAGCTCGCCCGGGAATGGGGCGACACCATCCCGCTCGGCGTCATCTACCGGTCAAAGCGTCCGGCCCTGCCCATCCCGGTCCGCGACCGGCCTGCGGACACCAAGGCCCTGCTCGAGCAACTCCTCCAGGACCTCGACTGACCGACCGGAAACCCGGGACCGGAACCAACCGCCGATGAACGCCGATGGACGCCCGAGGAAATCCGGGACTGTACCTCAGCCCGGCGCGTCCTCGCGCTGGGACTGTCCCGGGATTTCCGGACGGACGAACCACCCGCTGATAGACGCCGATGCGATTCCCCTGGCCTGCGGTCTCGTCTGCGCCGGCTCCTCAGTACCACCCCGGATATGCTTCCGGGGATTATCCGGAGGACGGCCTGCAGGATGCTCTGGACGATGCCCCGGACTGCGGCCCGGGGGCAAACCCGACCCGTGCTTCGGCAGAGACCCCGGCCCGGGACCCGAAGGATGCTTCCGACCCTCACCTTCGGTATGGTTCCCGGTGTCCTCTGGACATTGCCTCTACCGATTCTCCCCGTCATCACCCGGACAATGACCCGGAATACAGCCCCGGGGGTTACCCCCCCACGGCCCCTGGGCGGCCCACTGGGCGGGAAAAGTGCGGTCTCGGGCCAGTTTCCTTGTCGGTCAGCGGCTGAAATGGGATACACAGAAGTGAAGGACGCCGGAGGGGCGTTGTCGCCCCTCCGGCATTCGTGTCGGCTCAGGTTGACGACCGGCTCGATTACCTCAGCAGCACCATCTGCTTCGTTTCGCTGATGTCCGGCCCGTCAAGCCGGTAGAAGTAGACCCCGTGCGCGACCCGGCGGCCGTGGTTGTCGGTTCCGTTCCAGGTCGCTCGATGGACGCCCGGCTGATGCTCGCCGTCAACCAGGGTCTTGACCAGTCGGCCCGCCGCATCATAGACCCGCAGACCGGCGCGACCGGGCCGGGCCAGTTGGTATCTGATGACCGTGTTCCGGCTGAGCGGATTGGGCACGCAGCCGTACAGCCGGGACTGAAGCCGTTCCGGCCCGGGCTGTGCCAGCGCCCCGCCCTTGGGCGGTCGCGACCGGGCGAAAGGATACAGCTTCAGCCCGGCCAGCACCGCAGTCCCGCCGGCCCGCTCCTTCACGCCGAACCCGAGCCGCGTTCCCTGCCGCGCCCAGTCCGGCAATACCACCCGCAGTGTCTCCGGTCCTTCGGTCTTGAGTTCGACCCGGGCGACTTCCCGCCCCCGGCTCTCAAGCGTCAGTTCCAGCGTCCGGCCCGGGTCTCGGGCGAAGACCAGCTCGGCCAGATACTCCTGCCGCGGGTCCAGATACGCAAGCTCGTAGCTTAGCGAGTCGGCACCATAGTCGAACGCGATGCCGCGATTGCTCCGGTACCCGGTCCGGTACCGGGCGTAGAAGGAAGGCCGCTCCTGCCCGCCGATGAGCGTGTGCGAGGCCGTCGGACCACGGCCTCCGGCCAGGGTGCCCCCGGCCGGGCTCTGTTTGCCGAACCTCGGCTCATACAGCGAATCGCCCTCGACCGCCTCGGTCCAGAAGGCATACACCGTGTCCACGAAAGGCAAGGACCAGGGGTCGGCCGGGTCATACGAGTACAGCACGTCCAGATGCGGCCAGGCCGAATGGACGCCCGGCGAGTTGCTCAGGTTGAGGAGGTTGCCCTCGGCATCGGCCCGGATTTCTCCGGCCCCGCTTGCGTCCGGCTCCTGCCAGCCGTACACGCCCTGGGCGCAGACCGGCTGTGCGGCCGCGCCGACACTGATGCTGTCGGCAAGAAAGACCCAGGCGTCCTCCGGTGCCCAGACATGCCGGAGCGCGGCGGTAACCGCGGCCGACTGGTCGTCCAGCCAGACCAGATAGACCAAGTCGCCGTGGGTCTCGACAAAGGGCTGACCGCCGTCCGTAACCTTCATCCCGCCGCCCGGACCGATGACTCCGCCTCCGGGTGGAACCACTGTCGTCGGTTCGACCCAGTACCAGACCTCATCGTCACGCTGCCAGGCGACGTGACTCGGGCCGCAGAACGTGTTCGCAATACTCACCAGGCTGTCGGCCATCGCCCCGGCCGTCTCCGCGACCATCGTCAGAGTAGTCCCGGCCCCGTCAACCCGGGCCAGCCGGACCTGGGACCGGTTCTGAATCTGATTATAGACCGGGAACGCGCAGGACAGGTAGCCGGTGCCATCCTGCTTTTGACCCGCAGCGATGGCCGCTGGTCCGGGCACATCGGCCCCGTTCCCGGCAAAGACCACGGTCGGCAACCAGCTCTGGTCCGGCTGACGCCGGGAGAGGAAGACCGTGTCATTCCGCAGATAGGAAACCGCGGGCAGGCCGGACCCGTCCAGGGCAAGGGCCGGGCTTCGGCCTTCATCAAGAACCAGGGTTTCCTCCCAGCTCTCGCCGCCGTCGCTTGAGCGAATGTAATGCACATTCTCGCCGTCCCCACAGACCAGATGCACATTGCCGGTCCCGGGCTCGACCGAAAGCATCCGGCCCCGGTTCGGGCCGGTGATGGTGTCGAACGCGACCCGGGGGACCGGGATGGCAGGACTCGGGCCCAGAAGAGCGAACTCCACAGAGACTGCCTTCGTCGGCAGGTCAGGGTCGCTGCTGAAGATGATCAGATTCGCGTGGTACCTGCCCGGGTTCAGCCAGATGCCGGTGAAGCCTACCGGCACTGCGGCCACGTCTCCCGGCTGGAGGGTTCCAGTTGTCTGACCCACGGACAGCCAGTCAACCGAGGGTTCCACGGTAATGCTCCACTCAAGAATCGTATCGCCGTTGTTGTGAATCAGCAGATCCCGGTACACGGGTTGCGGTTGCTGCCCGGGCACTCTCACCAAGGTCGCATTGAGATACCTGGGGCTGTTCCAGACTTGCGGCAAGTTGGGTACCATGTAAGCGTATTGGGTCGTCACCCATCCTCCCTCACCCCCTCCGGTAATGTGGATACTTCCGAGATCGCCAACTGCCACTGCTCGGGCGAAGTACCGCTGACGGGACTTCCATAGCTCATCGCCGGCACAACTGTATTTAATGGTCGCAGCATCCCCTGTTACCACCACATTGCCTCGCCCATCCAGGGCAATCGCTCCCGCCCGGAAAACTCCAGCACTCGAGCATCTTCTTGCCCACAGCTCGTTTCCATCAGCACAGTATTTCACTGTCACATAATGCCAGCCCTGTCCGTCGTCGGCGAAACCCGTCACATAGGCGTTACCACTATCGTCTACTGCTATGGCGAGGGCCGCGCTGCTTGAATCAGCGGTGTATTCTCGGACCCACTGCTCTTGACCACCCGGGCCATACTTGATGGTCGTGAAGTTGGCGTGCCTGTCGTGGGCTCGCGTGGCCCAACCGACCACATAAGCATTCCCCTCGTTGTCAACCGCTATCGCCCGCGCTTCGTCCCACGAGTTCCCTGGCCCCTTGTAGGTTTTCGCCCACTGCAATGCCCCCGCAGAGCTGTACTTGACGGTGGCCCACCCGAAGTCGGTAGAGTGGTCGCCTGAGAAACCGGTTACATACACATCTCCCACACTGTCTATCGCTATCGCACGGGCAAAGTTGTAAGTCGCGCGCGTGTACCTGCGCACCCAGAGTTCCTCGCCATTCGGGCTGTACTTGACGGTAGTGTACTCGCCAGAGTCTCGTACTACGCATTGGGAGTGTCCGGTGACAAGCAAGTTTTCTTCATCATCAACTGCTGCTGCCGTGGCCCAATCCCGGCCACCCCAAGGACCGTCATACCTGTTTACCCAAAGCTCCTCGCCGTCCGAGTCGTACTTGATGGTCACATAATCGTAGTGAGTGCCGGGGGCATAGCTTGCTCCTGTAACATAGAGGTTAACTTGGCCTTGAAGTATAAGTGACTGCGCGCAGCTCGTACCTTGACCGGAATACTCTCTCACCCAAAGCACCTCGCCATTCGAGTCATACTTGATGGTGGCATAGCGCTCAGGACTGCCAACCATCCCCGCCACATATACGTTCCCATCGTCATCGACTGCCATCGCTTCTGCACGACCCGAACTACCGTATCCTCCCCTCCAGGCAGTCCCAATGACCTTGTCCGCCTCCACCTACTCCGCCGTGTAGGTGTACGTGAGGCTGTCGGCCGGCGGAGGCCATTGCGTCACGACCGGGACCAGGACGATGTGGTCATTCCCGTCCCAGCCCATCTTGGCCGAGCCCTGATTGCCGGCATCAAGGTCTATCTTCCTTTCCACCGACTGGCCCGGGTTCCTGCATCCGACCATGGTCGCACGCCAGTTGAACCCGTCCTGACCGTCGAAGCTCAACTCCAGGGCCTCTTCGTCACCCTGCCTCAAGAACTTGATGAAGTTCGCGCCTCCGGGCCCGGACGGAGCACGGTCACCCTGGTCCCCTGTGTCCGGATACTCAGAGTGTGTCCGCAGGACCGCCGAAGTCGGCCAGAGGTGGGATTCCGAGAAGTAGTGGACAGTATCCGCGCGCTCCTCACCGGTGAAGTACCGCCAGACCGCATACTGCCTCAGGGCCTCGGCCAGGTTCGACTTATAGTACATCCCGAGCACATAGCCAATATCGATCAGGGTATCTGCGTCCTTGCCCCGCTGCCCAATACGCTCCCAAACCCTTCGCGGGCAGGCGATGTTGTAGTACTCGTGCAGAAACATCGGCCAGATTGCGCCGGCGTACACGTAGTTCCGACTCGTGTCACCATTCGACACGTAGAAATCATTGGTGATGGGGAGGTCCGGTCTGTTCAGCGGGGTGGGATACCTATACAGAAATCCAACGTATAGATTGTCGTCGGGGTAGCAGACATTTGACATCCAGGTAGCGGTGTTCTCATACCACCACCTCTCTGCTACCTCCTTAGCCGCGTTGTAGCGAAATTGAGACGCATGGTTGAACTCATGTGCAACGACATAGCGCAACAAGTCCCATTACTGCAAGTCATGCCTGACCTGGATGTAACTCGAATGCCCGTACGGATAGGGGTCATCGTAAAACGATTCGGCCCACGTGCGACCACCGATGTGCGCAGACTCAGGAGCGGTAGGCATTCCCTTGATATAGATGTCATACCGGTCGTCCCCACCTCTGCCGCTGTCCATCGGTAGCGGCGCCCAGCCCAACGAATCCACCTGAAGCCGCCAGCAATGCTCAGCGTACACAGAAACCGACTCCGCGTATTTAGGCAACACTGCATATGTGCCAATCGTATCAAAGTGGATAACGAACTTCTCCGAGTATACAAACAACGGCCCGGGTTCAGGACGAGGCGGGGCCTCGCCGGCCCAGTATGCTACCAAGGCCTCCCATGTACCGCTCAACGGCAGCTCCCCGAAATAGTCCCGGGCATAGAGCGCCGGGACAGCGCCGAAAAGCACCGCGAGTATCAGAACCAGCGTTGTGCGCTTCACATCAACTCCTCTTCTCAAGTTTGTCAATCCTGCTTTTCCGGCTTTTCCGATGACGATGGGATTGCGGCCTTGAGCGCCCGGTCGAACACACCCAGAACAGCGCCGCGCAGAGTGTCCCAGAACTCGACGTCGCGCTTGACGATGATGTAGCTCGCATGGACCGTGTCCGGCTGGGCCGGGCCCGGTACGTGCTGTTCTCGCCCGAGGTATGTGTTGAGGTGTTGCAGGTTCCGGAGATAGATGTCATACCGGTCGTCTCCGCCTCTGCCGCGGTCCGGTCGAGGCGGTGTCCGGCCCAGCGAGTCAACCTGTGTCCGCCAGGCCTCCTCGGCATACACTGCGACTGATTCCGCATACGCACGGGGCGCGGCGTGCTCCCCGCCCGGGTTGAAATGGATAACGAAGTTGTCTGAATGTACGAAATCCGGCCCGGGCTCCGGGCGCCCGGAATCGGCTAGAGCTACACCTTCCCAGTACGTCATCAGCGCTTCCCACGTGCCGCTCAACGGAGGTATGCTTCTATTAACCCGGGTCCGTCTTTGCCGCAAAGACGCTGGGTCGAGCGCCTCCTCGAACGCGCGGGCAACACCACTGCGCAAGACATCCCAGTCCCGAATGTTCGGGGAGACTTCGATGTAACTGGTATAGGTGCCCGGGCCGTTCGTGTCCGGGACCTGCCAGTCCGGGAAGGTAGCGCCACCAGACCCCCAAATTGTCCTCCAGATGTAGATGTCGATTCGCTCGTCACCGCCCAACTTACCGTCCGAAAGCGGGGGTGTCCTGCCCTGTCGACCTACATATAGACGCCAAGCATGCTCTGCGTACACGGAGACCGATTCCGCATACGCCCGGGTCGCAGCGTGCTCGCCAATCGTGTCGAAATGGACGATGAAGTTCTTCGAGTGTACGAACTTCGGCCCGGGCGGCGGCCGGTCCAGGACCGGGCCCTGGAAGAATGCC
>DSBX01000335.1 GCA_011049385.1 Caldifarciminota bacterium
GAGACGGTCGAACTCGAGGGACTCCTGCCCGAGGGAAGTCGCGTGCTGGTTGCGGTCTCCGGCGGCGCGGACTCGGTCTGCCTGCTCGAGTTCCTGCGCATCATCGCGCCCCGGCGCGGACTGACGCTGGCCGGGTTCCACCTCAATCACCGCCTGCGGCCGGCGGCGCATGAGGACGAGCGGTTTGTCCGGACGCTCTTCGAGCAGGCGCGGCTTCCGCTCAAGGTGGTTCGCTCCGATGTGCGCGGTTACGCGCGCCGCCACCGGCTCGGTATCGAAGGGGCCGGTCGCGAACTGCGCTACCGACATATGGGCGCGACCGCCCGGAAGCTCGGCTGTCAGCGGGTCGCGCTCGGTCACACCGCGGACGACAGCCTCGAGACGGTGCTCTTGAACATCATCCGCGGCACCGGTTTGACCGGCTTCCGTGGCATCCCGGCACGGCGGGAATACTATGTCCGGCCGCTCATCGAGTTGACCCGGGTTGAAATCGAAGCCTGGCTGTGCGCACAGGGTGTGGCCTGGCGAGAGGACGAGTCGAACCGGGACGAGCGTTACGCGCGCAACCTCCTGCGCCGGAGGGTCATTCCGGTCCTGCGCGAACTCAGGCCGAACGCCGCCGTGGCGGCCCGGCGCGCCGCCCGACTGATTGCCGACGAGGACGACTGTCTCGAGGAAGAAGCGCGCGCGGCGTTGAGCACGGTGGCGCGGCGCGTCCGGTCCGGGGCGCGGATTGACCTTGCCGCGCTCTTGTCATACAATATATGTCTCAAGAGAAGAATGGTGAGGCGGCTCATACCCGGAATGGATTCGAGCGGGGTGGACCGAATCCTCCTATTCTTGACCGCTATGCAGGAGCAGGGGCCGCGCCATTCTGCTGCCAAGCTGGTTCTGCCGGGCGGTACCCGGTTGACGCGGCTTTCTACCGCAGCCGGCGGGCGGACGGCAATACTCGTTACCAGGAAAGGTGGTCATGGCCGATAAGCAGAAGCGAATACGTTTCGTCACTCCACTACTGGTCTGGATGCTGGTGTTCATGGCCGCCTGGGCGGCCTGGACGTTCTTCGCCTCGCGCCGGGGCGGCCCGACGCCGATAGAATACACCGACTTCATCCGCGAACTGGAGGCCGCGAACATCACCGAGGTGACGATTGTCGAGCGCGACATGACCGGCAAGCTCACCGCGCCGGCCACGGTTACGAATGCCAAGGGCGAAGCGGTGAGCTTCGAAGAGTTCAAGACCTACACGCCCGATGACCCTCAGCTTGTGGCCCGCCTGCTCGATGCCGGGGTCATCGTCCGCGCCCGGGCGCCTTCCAACTGGCCGACGATTCTCATCGGCATCCTGCCCTGGCTGTTGATCATCGGCGTCTGGGTGCTGTTCATGCGCCGGATGTCCTCAGGCCAGGACCGGGCCTTCACCTTCGGTAAGTCCCGGGCCCGACCGATGGCGTCGGACCGGCCCAAGGTGACCTTCGCCGACGTGGCCGGGATAGACGAGGCCAAGGAGGAACTGCAGGAGGTGATTGACTTCCTCAAGGCACCCCAGAAGTTCCAGCGACTCGGCGGCCGGATTCCCAAGGGCGTCCTGCTCGTCGGCCCGACCGGCACCGGCAAGACCCTGCTTGCCCGGGCGGTGGCGGGTGAGGCAGGGGTGCCCTTCAGTACGATATCCGGCTCCGACTTCGTCGAGATGTTCGTCGGCGTGGGCGCGGCCCGGGTTCGCGACCTGTTCGAGCAGGGCAAGCGCAATGCGCCCTGCATCATCTTCATAGACGAAATTGACGCGGTCGGCCGCCAGCGCGGTGCCGGGCTCGGCGGCGGCCACGACGAACGTGAACAGACGCTCAACCAGCTGCTGGTCGAGATGGACGGCTTTTCGACCTCGGACGGGGTCATCATCATGGCCGCGACCAACCGGCCCGACATTCTCGACCGGGCCCTGCTCCGGCCGGGCCGGTTCGACCGCCAGGTTGTCGTTGACCGGCCCGATGTCCACGGTCGCGAAGGCATCCTGCGCGTGCACGTGCGCAAGGTTACGGTCAGCCCGGATGCCGACCTATCGGTGCTGGCGCGCGGCACGCCGGGCTTCTCCGGCGCCGACCTTGCCAACATGGTCAACGAGGCGGCATTGCTGGCCGCCCGCCGCGGTCGGACCGCAGTAACGATGCAGGATTTCGAGGACGCCAAGGACAAGGTGTTGATGGGTGTCGAGCGGCGCAGCCTGCTCATCAGCGAGACCGAGAAGCGTTGGATCGCCCATCACGAGGCCGGCCACACGCTGGTCTCGAAGATGATTGCGGGCACGGACCCGATTCACAAGGTGTCCATCATACCACGCGGCCGGGCGCTCGGCATCACCCAGCAACTGCCGCTTGATGACAAGCGGATATACTCGCGCCGGTACTGTTTGAACCAGCTTGCGGTGATGCTCGGCGGGCGGGCCGCGGAGTTGCTGGTGTTCGAGGATCTTTCGACCGGCGCCCATGACGATATCGAGAAGGCGACCTTGCTGGCCCGGAAGATGGTTTGTGAGTGGGGAATGAGTCCGAAGGTCGGTCCGCTGACTTTCGGCCGCCAGGATGAACAGGTCTTCCTGGGCCGGGAAATCGGCATGAGAGAGACTTTCTCGGAACGTACCGCGCAGATGATTGATGATGAAATCCGGCGGTTCGTCGAGGAACAGGGCGAGCTGGCTAAGCGGATCGTCACCGACCACCGCGCCAAGCTCGAGGCCCTGGCCGAGGCCCTGCTCGAGAAGGAGAACCTCAGCGGTGTCGAGGTTGACCGTATTCTCGGTATTGACGAGGATGATGATGAGGCGGTTGCGCGACGGCCCGCAACGCCGGCGTCCGTACCCGGGGAAGACTCGTGAGCCGGAACTTCGCCGACGCAGTTCCGGACGGCTGTACGACCGCGCTTGTCACGCCCTTTCGCAAGAGCAGGCTGGATAGCGCGGGGTTGAGCCGCAACGTCCGTTTTCAGCTCCAGGGCGGGGTCTCCGGCCTGCTGGCCGCCGGCTCGACCGGCGAGGCGGCGGCACTGTCCGAGGCGGAGTACGAACGAGTGGTCACCACCGTCGTCCGAGCGGCCAAGGGTCGGGCGAAGGTGATGGCCGGGGTCGGCACCAGCAACACCGCCAAGTCGCTGGTTTTGCTGTGCCGGGCGCGCGCCCTGGGCGCGGATTCCGCGCTCGTCGTCGCGCCCTATTACGTCAAGCCGACCCAGGAAGGACTCTACCGCCATTTCCGTGCTCTGGCCGAGGCGGCAGACCTGCCGCTGGTCGTCTACAACATTCCGGGCCGTAGCGCGGTCAACATCCTGCCCGCGACGATCGAGCGGCTCGTCCGTGACTGCCCGAATGTGGCCGCGGTCAAGGAAGCTTCGGGCAACGTTGACCAGGTCACCGATATCGTCAGTCGCTGCGGAGACCGGGTCAAGGTGCTGTCCGGCGACGACTCGCTGACCCTGCCGATGATGGCCGCAGGCGCGCGGGGCGTGGTTTCGGTCACGAGCAATGTCGCGCCGGCCGACGTCAGCCGGATGGTCGAACGGTTCCTTGCCGGTGATCTTGTCGAAGCCCGGCGCCTGCATCTTGCGCTCTTTCCGCTGACGAAGGCGCTCTTCGTCGAGAGCAACCCGATACCGGTCAAGGCCGTGCTGGCGATGCTTGGTATGGCGGCGGGCGAGCCGCGTCTGCCCCTGACGCCGCTGAGCCCGGAGGGTCGGAAAGTCGTGCTGGCGGCCCTGCGTCGCCACCGTCACGGCGCGAAGCGATGACCCGGGTCGGCATCGTCGGCGTTCTGGGCCGGATGGGCGCGGCGGTGCGGGCCGCGGTCGAATCTGAACCCGACCTCGTGCTCGCGGCCGGTGTCGAACGGGCCGGTCACCCGGACCTGCACACGAGTTGCGGCGAAGGTGAGGTCTCGGCGAGCCTGACCGAGATTCTCAGCCGCGTGGATGTCGTC
Organism: Caldifarciminota bacterium; assembly: GCA_011049385.1. Taxonomy (GTDB): domain Bacteria; phylum Hydrothermota; class Tepidihabitantia; order Tepidihabitantales; family Tepidihabitantaceae; genus DSBX01. The sequence goes on from DSBX01000335.1 coordinate 3,969, forward strand.
GCCGATTTCGCACTCGGGGACGGGCTGGCCGAACGTGCCCGGGCCTGCGCCGGGGCCGGCCGCGGCTACGTCTGCGGGGTGACCGGGCTGGGGGCCTCGGCCTATGACCAGTTGAAGGTCGCGGCCCGAAGCATCCCGGTCGTCTACGCCCCCAATTTCTCGGTCGGCATCAATCTCCTGGCGCGGTTGGCCGGAGAGGCCCGCCGATTGCTCGGCGCGGAATACGACGTCGAAATCGTGGAAACGCACCACCGGGCCAAGCGCGACGCGCCCTCCGGCACCGCCGCGCGACTGCTGGAGGCGATTCTCGACGCGGCAGAGGTCAGCCGGGTCCGTAACGGCCGTTGCGGCCTGGTCGGGGCCAAGGACCCGACCGAGGTCGGTGTCCACTCGATACGGACCGGCGATGTCGTCGGCGACCACACCGTCATCCTCGGCGGCCCCGGCGAGCGTATCGAACTCACCCACCGTGCCACCGGCCGGGAGGCCTTCGCCAACGGTGCGGTTCGTGCGGTGCGTTTCTGTGTCGGCCGCACACCCGGCCTCTACGGGATGGCGGACGTGTTGCGCGGTTGAGCAGGCGACAGGGAAGGTCGTTTGACTCACCGCAGGCCGGAACTAGAATCAGGCCAATGTCGAAATCTCTCTTGCGACTGACGTGCGCCGTTTGGGCGCTTTTCCTTATCGCCTGCCCGGGCGGGGACGGCTCGACCGGCCGGGACGGCCGGGTGCGGGTGGTCTTCTGGCATGCGATGGGCGGTCCGCTGGGCGATGCGCTCAACGCGATGATCGCGGAGTTTGAACAGGAGCACCCGGCAATCGTCATCGAACCGGTTTCGATGGGCGGTTATTCCTCGCTCTCGCAGAAGCTGATGGGCGCGGTCCAGGTCAACGCGCCGCCGAACATTGCCCAGATGTACGAGTCCTGGACCACCCAGTTCCACCAGCTCAACCGGTTGATTCCGCTGGATTCGCTGGTCCGGGGCGCCGAGGGGTTGACCGCCGATCAACTGGACGACTTCTACCCGGCTTTCATCGAGGGCAACTCCTGGGACGGCGAACTGGTGACCCTGCCTTTCAATAAGTCGGTGCCGGTCTTCTTCTACAACATCGAGTTGCTGCGCAAAGCCGGCTACGATGAATTCCCCGGGACCTGGTCCGGGTTCCGCACGATGGTGCGCAAGCTGACCGACCGCGGGCGCGGTATCTGGGGCACGGAGATGGGCGTGAATCAGTGGATGTTCGGCTGTATGTTGCGCCAACTCGGCGGCGATTTCCTCGACGCGGACGACCGGCCGGCGTTCAACTCCGAGGCCGGGGTCCGGGCCGCGCAGTTCCAGTACGATATTCTCGCCCGGGATTCCTCGGCGGTGTTCGGCGTGGGCTACGACCCGCAGAACGACTTTCTCACCGGCGGTATCGCCTGCATCTGGGGTACCTCGGTATCCTGGACGTTCATGAAGGACCAGATGACCTTTCCGGTCGGCGTTGCGCCGATTCCGCAGTGGGACGACCGGCAGGAGGTGATTTCCTTCGGCACCAACATCGGACTGTTCCGTACCGGCACCGAGGCGCAGGTTGCGGCTTCCTGGGAGTTCGTGAAGTGGTTCACCACGCCCGAGCGCCAGGCCCAGTGGGCGGTGCTGACCTCCTATGTCCCGGCCCGACGCAGTGCGCTCGACGACCCGCGCTACCGCCGGATGATGGATGAAGTGCCGGGCCTGCGTGCGGCGCTCGACCAGCTCGAACATATGTCCTTCGAGCCCAAGACCGAAGAGTGGTTCAACGGCCGGCGTCTGCTCGGCGAGGCGCTGGAGAAGATCATGCGCGGCCAGGCCGGCGTGCGGACCGCACTGGACGAGGCCGCGACTCTTGTCGCAAGGGAGATGAACAAGTGAAGTACCTGCTTATCCTGCTGGCAATGACGGTGCCGGCCCTGGCTCAGGTCACCGAGATTCGCGAACTGCGCAAGAACAATGCCCAGGGCGAGCCGCTCCTGCTCGGCCAGACCGTCACCGTCACTGGCGTCGTCACGGTGGCGACCAGCTTCGGTAACTGGGGGCCGGGCTTCCTCGAAGACGGAACCGGCGGGGTCGGTTTCTACGGCAGTCGCGTGTCGGGCGTGGCGGTCGGCGACAGCATCACCGTCACCGGCACGGTCAAGCTCTTCTATGGGCTGACCCAGCTCGACCCGATCTCGAACCTCACCAGCCACGGCAGTCGCGGCGCGCCCGCACCCCGGAGCGAGCCGCTCAGTTTCGTGGACCGGGTTGACACCGCGGCGGGCTGGGTCGAAAACGAGGGCTGGCTCTGCCGGTTCGAGAAGATCTGGATTGCCCACACGCCGGGCGAGACATTTCAGGGCGACCGGAACTACGACATCTCCGACGCGGGCGGCTATCTCGCCCAGATGCGGATTCACCGGAGCGTCGGCGACATCATCGGCGCGCCGATACCGGACGATTCCATAACCCTGGTCGGTGTCATCTCTCAGTACAAGCCTGACACGCCGCATTTCGGCGGCTACCAGGTGATGCCGAGAATGGCGGCGGACCTCGGGGTGCCGGTAAGCTACATGCCGATAGGCGACGCCATCCGGGACGACGCCGGTGACGGCTTCCCGGACCGGTGGGGCCAGAACGTGACCGTGACCGGCGTGGTGACGGTGCCGACCGGCGTCTTCGACACGACCCGGCTCGACATCTACGTCCAGGACACGACCGCGGGGGTCAATGTCTTCGGCTGGAGTATCGGTGAGCCGCTCGACGTCGGTGACAGCGTCGCGGTCACCGGCAAGGTAGACTGGTACCGGGGCAAGACCGAACTCACCAGCCCGGTCATCACCGTGCTGGCCCGGAACGTCGGCGAGCCGGAACCCCGCATCCTGACCTGTGCCGAGATGAACCGGGAGCGTTACGAAGGCGAGTTGGTCGGGCTGGTCGGAGTGATGACGCTGGCCTCGGAACTGGCCGGCAACCAGAACTACCTGGTCGAGGACGCGACCGGCAGTGTCACCCTGAGAATTGACGGCGACACCGACATCCCCGGGCTCCGGCCGGTGACCGCACCCGACACCTTCACCCTCATCGGCATCAAGAGCCAGTACACCGACTCGGCCCGGCCGCTTGAGGGCTACCAGGTCCAGCCCCGGTTCCGCAGTGATTTCTCCCGCACCGCCGGGGACCTGCCCCTGCGGACGATCCGCGAGGTTCAACGGCCCGGGCCGGACGGCGTTACCCCGCTCCTGCACGACTCCATCGTGCGTGTGCGCGGCCGGATAACCGGACCGGCCTCCGCCTTCACCATCGGCCGGAGCAAGAGCCTGTTCATCCAGGATACGACCCAGGGCGTCAATGTCTTCGGGTGCAGTTATCCGTCTGACGAAGAGCGCTACCTCGATGAACTCGGAGTGGAATGGGAAGTGGTGGGCCAGGTCATCGAATACAACGGCCTGACCGAAATCGCCAACGGTACAATGTTCGTCACCGACACCGTCCCGGATACGGTCCTGCCGGTGTCGGTACCCTACAACACCCCGCTCACCGAACGGATGGAGTCGGACCTGCTCAAGGTCGTCGGCGAGGTGATCGAGCCGCCGGTCCTTTCCGGCTCGGGCTACAACATCACCCTCAAGAACGGCTCGGCCGGCATCACCGTCCGGGTCGGCGACCAGACCGGCATCGCGGTCGGCTGGATCACCCGCGGGATGCGGCTCCGGGTCATCGGCATCGGCGGCCAGTACACCTGGGAGCCGCCCTACAACACCGGCTACCAGTTGATGCCCCGTTTCGATAGCGACCTTGCGGACACCAGCGCGGCCTTTCCGCCGACCGAGGAACTGACGCTGGACTCGGTCCTGCCCAACCCGTTCCGGCCCTGGGAGGGCGAGGTCGCGTCGTTGCGCCTCAACGCGCCGCGTAACTGGCGGCTGACCGTGAACGTGCTCGACCTCGAGGGGCGCGAAGTGCGGACCCTGCTGTCCGAGGGTGCAGGCGGGTATCACGACTTGAAATGGGACGGCACTGATCGGCAGTTGCGGCCCCTGCCGGCCGGCATCTACCTTGTCAACGTCCGGGGCGTGCCGCCGGGCGGCGGGGTGCGGACGCTAACCAGGCCGGCGGTGATTGCCGCCAGTCTGCGTTGAGGCGGGCGGTCACGGGCCTTGACTCCGATGCCGGCTCGAATATGATTCCCGCTGGTAGCGGAACGTCCGAACGCGGCTCCGCTAGTTTCCCTGCCCTTCTCAACACCCTCAGGAGGATTCTGTGAAAGAGTATGCCAGCGACCGGATTCGAAGCCTGGGTTTCTTCGGCCACGGCGGCTCGGGCAAGACTTCAATCTGTGAAGCCCTGTTGTTCGCGATGAAGCAGAACAGCCGACTCGGCTCGGTGAACGACGGCAGTTCGCTCCTCGACTACGACGAGGACGAGGTCGAGCGCAAGATCGGCATCAACCTCGCACTCGGCTACGGCGAGTACCGCGACACGTTCATCAACCTCGTGGACGCACCCGGCTACGCCGACTTCTTCGGAAACGTCGTCTCCGCGGCCCGGGCGGTGGACAATGCGGTCATCGTCGTGGAC
>DSBX01000258.1 GCA_011049385.1 Caldifarciminota bacterium
AACTCGGGTTCGCGGTTGAAGATGCCGACGAAGAAGGACGGGAAGAGCAGGAACAGCGCGCCGGCGGTCGTGGTGATCCCGGTCGCGGCCAGCGCGCCCCTGGTGACGACTTCGCGGACCCGGTCGAGCCGGTGCGCGCCGAAGTTGTAGCCGGCCAGCGGCAGGACGCCCTGGGCGATGCCGAGGCAGGGCATGAGGGCGAAGGCGAAGAGCCGGAAGATGACCCCGAGCGCGGCCAGCGTCATCGGGCCGAAGCCGACCGCGATGTTGTTGACCACCGCCTGCACGACACTGCCCGAGAGCTGGATGGCCATGGACGGCGCGCCGACCGCGTAGATGGCGCCCCAGAGCCGGGGCGCGGGCAGGAAGTCGCGGGCCCGGAAGCGGTAGCCGCTGAGGCGACCGGCGAAGTAGCCGAGGTAGAGCAGGGCGCCGACCGCCTGGGCGATGACGGTCGCAATCGCCGCGCCCCGGACCCCGAGCGCCGGGAAGGGGCCGAGCCCGAAGATGAAGAGCGGGTCGAGGACGATGTTGGTGAGCGCCGAGATGACCATGATGACCATCGAGTAGACCGGGTTGCCCTCGGCCCGGATGAGGTTGTTGGCGACCATCGGGAAGAAGACCAGCGGCGCAAACGGGATGATGACGCTCAGGTAGTCACGGGCATAGGGCATTATCTCAGGGCTGGCCCCGAGCAGGCGCAGGATCGGTTCGAGGCGGCCGGCGACGACCGCGGCCACGACCAGCCCGGAAATCAGCGCGAGGAGAATGGCCTGGGCGCCGGCACGGTTGGCCTGTTCCTTGTCGCCGGCCCCGAGGCGGCGGGCGATGAGCGAGTTCGCGCCGACCCCGACCCCGACCGAGAGCGCAATCATCACCAGGTTCAGGGGCCAGACCACGGTCAGCGCGGCGATGGCCTCGTGGCCGAGCCGGCCGACGAACGCGGTGTCAACGATGTTGTAGGTGGCGTAGACCAGCATACCGACCAGCGCGGGCAGGGAGAAGCTGACGAGCAGGCGGCCGATCGGCCGACTGCCCATCTGTTCCGAGCGGGCGAAAGGCGCGGAGCTCAGCGCCGGACCACCAGTTTCGCGACCCGGGACCGGCCGCCGACCTCGACGCGGCAGAAGTAGACGCCGTCGGCCAGCGGGCGGCCCGCCGCGTCGGTGAGCGTGATGTCGGCACCGCCCGGCGCGGCGAAGCGCCGGACGAGACGGCCTGCGGCGTCGTGGAGGCTGACCGTGCCCGGCGCGCCGCGGAGCGGGCCGAAGTCGAGGCGGACGAACGAACGGGCCGGGTTGGGCCGGATGCTGAGCGCGAGCCCCGGGCCTGGGCCGGGCTCGGCCTGGCCGGTCCGGGGTGACCGGTAGCTGACCGCGTCGAGCCGGGCTCCGGACAGGTTGCGGACGAGCAGGTAGCGGGCGCTGTCCAGTCCGGGTACCGCGAGGTCGAACCAGGCGGTGCCGCTGCCGGTACCGAGCGCGTACCAGGGGCCGAGCCATTCAAGGCCGGCACTGACCGAGTAGGAGCCCTCGGCGTGGACGGTGAGGTCGTTGCCGTCGCCGTTGACCATCGCCGGGGACAGCTCGAAGACGATTTCGCCGGTCGCGTTGCCGAGCGTGTAGAAGCCGCCGTCGGGCGGGCCGAGCGCCTCGAGGTACCAGTCCGACCAGGTGTGATTGTTGTCAATCCGCTTGAGGGTGACAGCCCGGCGGGCGTGGGCCGGCGCGTCCGGGGGTGCGGGCAGGAGCCGGACATCGAGCCGGGCACCGCCGGTATCCGGCACGATGACCCCGGTCAAGGTTCGGGGCAGGTAGCCGTTGGCGCTGACGCGCAGGTCGTACCGGCCCGGGGCGAGGACGCGGTGGAAGTCGCCGACGTCGGCGTTGCTGAAGGTGTGCCAGCGTTCGGGCGACAGGACCTCGACCCGGGCCGCGAGCGGGCTTTGAGTCAGCGAGTCGGTGACGATTCCGCTCACGCCCCAGCCCGCCAGCAGGGCCATGTCCAGCACCGCCCGGCGGTTCGCGACGCAGATCGAGTCCACCGGTTCCCGGGTGGAGGGCCGCCGGGTCTCGATGGTGTAGGCGAAACAGCCGTAGATGCCGAACATGTAGTCCTGGCAGGAGCCGTGGACCTCGTACCAGCTGAAGCCGTTTATCGGCCGGAGTTCGGTGATCGGCGAGCCGTAGGTCGAGTCCGCGTAGCGCCGGGCGAGCGCGAGAACCCAGGCCGAGTCGGGCGGGTCGGCCGGGTGGTTGTCCCACAGGTAGTTGACGTAGCTCGCGGTCGTGTGGTACTCATACTCGATGGTCGGGATGCGCCGCTCGCTCAGCGCCCGCAGGGCCCGGCTCTCGGGCTGGGTGAAGGGCGCGGAGTATGTTTCCCATTCGTAGCCGTAGTCGCGGTTCAGGTCCGCGCCGTTGGCGTTGGTACGGCGGTTGCGGTCGTGGCCGTCGGGGTTGAGCACCGGGATGAGCCGGAACTCGCGGCTGTCCACCAGCCGGGTGACGAGCGGGTCCGCGCCGTATTCTTCGCAGAGGTACCCGGCGATGTGGAGGACGATTTCGGTCGAGGGCTTTTCGTTGCCGTGGTGCGCGCCGACGAGCCGGACCACCGGCCGCGGGGCGGGGACGTCCGGGTCCCGGGTGACGAGCAGGGCCGGAATCGGCCGGTTGTCGGAGGCGAGCCCGATGGTGTCGAGCCGGGCGATGGCCGGGTAGGTCGCCGCCAGCGCGGCCAGGACACTGCAGGCCTCGGCGAAGGTGTGGTAGGTGCCGACTGCGGCCTCGGGCGCGGGCGGAACCGGCTCGGGCCGGTAGCCGGCCGCACGCAGGCGGCCGATGGTCTCCTCGTCCGCGAGGACGATAATCGCATCATCGCAGGCGTCGAGCACGGTCAGGCGGAACTCGCGGGCCAGCCGGTAGACCTCGGCGTGGCGCGCGACCGGGACCCGGAAGGTCTCCGGTTCCTGCCCGCCCCGGACCGGCCCGGCGGGAGCGAGCGCCAGCACGAGCGCGAGGAACAGCGTGACCATCGGGCAATGATACAACCCCGGCGATGATTGTAAAACCGCGGACCGGGCGCACGAGGGGGCAGGGAACCGGATTCGGGGCTCATCGCCCGGGAGGGGGGCGACCGGGGTTTGTCACGCGGGCCCTGTTCCGGTTGACAAAGGGGTGCCGTGGGGCATAATCAGCCGTTGAGTCGGCGCATTGGGTTCTACCTTGAGAAGCTCGAGTGGCTCGGGCCGATACTGGTCCGCGGGCTCGGCCTCTTGAGCTCGGCCGAGGCGCTCGAACAGAGCTTCTCGTTCTCGCAGGTGATGGTACTGCAGACTCTCCATCGTGCCGGGCCGATGAAGATGACCGAGCTCGCGCGCTTCCTCGGGCTGTCCAAGCCCAACGCCACCGGGCTGGTGGACCGGCTGGTCAGGCGCAGTCTGGTCCGGCGCAAGCGCTCCGATGAAGACCGCCGCGTCATCTTCGTCGCGTTGACCCCGGGCGGCCGCAGGGCGGCGGAGCGTCTGGCGGTCACCAGCCGCGAGGGGCTGACCGCACTGATGAAGCGCATTCCCGCGAAGGACCTCGATGCCTTCATCGCCACCCTCGAACAGCTTGCCCTCGGCCTGGCCGAGTCGGCCGGGCCCGTCCCGCGAAGCCCCGTTCCCCGCCGCTGACCGCGGCCGGTAGTTCACTTCCGTAAACAGTTCCTGTTGACAACCAAATTGGTTTCTATAGCGTATAATACGTAATGCGTATGGTAACCTCCGGGCGGAATGCCCTGTGCGGTCTTGTCCGACGGCGGCCCGGCGCGGTGCTCGTCGTCGTGCTGGTCCTGACCGTTGCCTGCGTCCCCTTCCTGTTCCGGCTCCGTCCCGAAGCCGACCTTTCGAGGCTGTTGCCCGAGGGCGAGCCGGGCATCGAGGTCCTGCGGACGGTTGACCGGGAGTTCGGCGGTTCGGAGCAGGTCGCGGTACTGGTCGAGGCCGAGGACGTCTTCGCGCCGGGGACACTGGCGGGACTTGACGAGTTGGCGGTGAACCTCGAAGCCCTGCCGGTCGTGAACAAGGTCGAGGCGCTCACGACACTTGAGGACGTGATCGGTCGCGGTGACGACATCTATGTCAGCCGGGTAATCGAGAGCATACCTCACGACCCGGGGCGAGTGTCGGTCCTGCGCGAGCAGGTGCTGGCCGACCCGCGCTACCGGGGCGTGCTGGTTGACGGCTCGGCGAGCGCCACCCTGCTCCTGGTCCGGCTCGTGCCCGGGGTCGAGAAGTCCGCGGCGGTGGCCGAGGTCGAGCGGGTCGTGCGTGAAGCGCCGGTCGGCCTCCGGCGGACGCTGACCGGCAACGCGGCGCTCACCCGGTACGTGCAGGGCTGGATGCTTCGGGACCTGCTCCGGCTCCTGCCGCTGGCACTGCTGGTGCTGGCCGGGGTCCTGGTGGCGGGCTTCCGCAACTGGCGCGGTCTCCTGCCGCTGGCCGCGGTCCTGCTGGTACTGGTCTGGACTTTCGGGGTGGTCGGGCTCCTGCGCCAGCCGCTGACGGTGGTGCTGGTGGTCCTGCCGCCGATACTGCTGGCGGTCGGGAGCGCCTACGGCATCCACGTGGTCAAGCGGTGGCAGGCGGAGCGGGCGAGGGGCGGACCCGGGGCCGCCGGGCGGAGCGTGGCCGGCGTGGGCCTGCCGGTCTTTCTGGCGGCGGCGACGACCACGGTCGGGTTCGGCAGTAACATCCTGATGAGGGTGCCGGCAATCCGCTGGTTCGGGGTTTTCTCGGTCCTGGGCGTGGCGCTGGCGTTCCTGCTGGCGCTGACGTTCGTGCCGGCGGTGCTGGAGTTGGCCGACCGGCGAGCGGCGCAGCGGGTCGTCGGTCCGGCCCCGGCGGGCGAGCGTCCGCGCCTCGGCCGGTTCTGGTCGGGCTGGGTACGATGGACCGGCCGGGTGCGCTGGCCGATAGTGGGCGCGGCGCTGGTGCTGACGCTGGCGGCCGCGCCCTTCATTCCCCAACTCAGGACCGAGACCGACTTCGTGCAGTATCTCAAGGCCGGTTCCGACCCGGTCCACGCCTCCGATGTCATCAACGAGCGGTTCGGGGGATACATGCAGTTCGAGACGGTCATCGAGGGCGACATCCAGGACCCGGCACTGCTGGGCCGCATCGAAGCCTATGAGCGCGCGCTCGCCGAATTGCCGCACATCACCCATACCCAGTCCCTGGCCGGCATCCTGCGGACGACGAACCGGGCCTTCAACGACGACGACCCGGACTTTGACCGCCTGCCCGAGACGCGGGATGAGACGGCGCAGTATCTGCTGTTGCTGTCCTTTTCGGGCGGCGACTTTCTTGGTGACTACGTCACGCCGGATTACCGGCTGGCGCGGGTGACCGCACGGTTCGACCGGCAGGAGAGCGCGGAAATCGGCCGGGCGGCCGCGCAGATCCGTGATGTCATCGCGGCGACCTTCGGCCCGGACGAGGACGTCCGACTGGGCGGGATGCCGCTGGCGACCTGGGCCCTGCACCGTGATATCCAGTCGAGTCAACTGCGGACGCTCCTCTTCGCGCTCGTCGGTGTGTTCGTGCTGGTCACGGTCGTGTTCCGGTCGCCGGGGCTGGGGCTGGCGGCGCTGGTGCCGGTCGGTTTCGTGGTCGCGCTCAACTTCGGCGCGATGGGTCTCTTCGGCATCAGGGTTGACATCGTCACCGCGATGCTGGGCTCGATCGCGGTCGGAATCGGCATTGACTACGCCTGCCACCTGATCGCCCGCTGGCGCGAGGAGCGCGGCGCCGGTCCTGCGGACGGCAGGCCGGCGCGTACCGTCGCCGGGGTCGGGCCGGCGGTGCTGACCAACGCGGTGTCGGTGGCGGCCGGTTTCGCGGTGCTCTCGTTCTCGAGCCTGGTCATAATCCAGAGATTCGGAGTTTTGATAACCGAGATGACGCTCCTGGCCGCGCTGGCCGCGCTTGTCGTCATCCCGGCTTTATTCAGCCTGGCAGTTAGAAACAGGAGGAAATAGTGAAGCGACAGTTACTTGCATCGCTGGTCGTGCTGGGTACGTTTGCCCAGGCCGGTCCGGGTGGGCGCGAAGTGCTGGACCGGATGAAAGAGATGACCGTGGCCCGCGACCGGGCGATGGAGGCGGTGATGACGATCCGCGACCGCAACGGGCGCGAGCAGCGCCGGGTCATCCGTTCGATAATGAAGGGCGACGACCGGGTGATGGTCAGTTTCGTCGAGCCGAGCGAACTGGCCGGGGTCACGTTCCTGAGCATTCCCGGGGGGAACATGTGGATTTACCTCCCGGCCCAGGGACGGGTGCGGCGGATATCGGGGAGCATGGTCAGCGAAGGCTTCGGCGGCTCCGACTTCTCCTACGAGGAGATGGCCGACATCTCGTTCACCGGGCAGGACAGCATCGTTGAGATGAACGAAGTCACCATCGGCGACCGCCCGGCCTGGCGGTTCCTGCTTGCGGACGGGCAGGCGCGGACCCGGCTCTGGGTTGACCGGGAACGGTACGTGCCGCTCCGGGTCGAGAAGCTCGGCCCGGGCGGCGAGCCGGAGAAGAAGGTTGAACTGGGCGACTTCCGCGCGGCCGGGGATCTCCGCCTGCCGGGCCGGATCGTGATGCACGATCTGAAGAAGGGAAGCTCGACCGAGATCGTGGTGCGCGAGTTCGAGCTCAACACCGGCCTGCCCGACAGCCGCTTCACCGAGGCGGGTATGAAGCGGGGGGCCTGAGATGGCATCGAGCCTCCTGCTCGCCCTGCTGGTGGCCGCGGGCGGATTTAGGGCCGACCTCACGAGCCGGCTCAACCTGCGCTGGGCCGAGCCGGACAGCGTCCGGTTGAGCTGGTTCCAGACCCGGGCCGCGCTGGTGTTCGAGCCCCTGCGGGCGGACCGGGTTGAAAGCCGGGTCGGGGTCGGGCTCCGGTTCGACGCGTTCCCGGCGCTTGCGTCCGCGCTCGAGCCGGGCGCGGCCGACATCGAGCCGGTCGAGCTCTTGCTGGACGAGGCGTACGTGCGGCTGTTCGACCTCGTGCCCGGTATGAACCTGGGTCTCGGCCGCCAGTTCGTGCACTGGGGCGCGGCCGACGCGGTCAACCCGACAAACTGGCTCTGTCCGCCCGACTACTCCGACCCGCTGGCCTGGGACGCGCGCCGGCCGTCCTGGCTGGCGCACCTCGAGTACACGCCGGTGTCGGCCTTCGGGCTGGAACTGGCCTGGCGGCCGGTGTTCTCCCCGGCGCTGACTTCGACCGGGGGCTGGTTCCCGGTTGCCGGTTTCCTGCCGACCGAGGAACAGCTTCGATCCGGCCTCGTTCAGCGGTTCATCGAGCAGGGCGTGCCCCCGGACTCGGCCGCGGCCTGGGCGGACCGCTACTCGGTGACCATCGGTGAAGACAGCCGGTTGCCCGGCCGGGCCTTGAGCGACGGCTCGTGGGGCGGCCGCCTCAAGTCGCGGCTCGGCGTGTTCGATATCTCGGCCGGGATGCTGCGCGGCTACGACTTTCTGCCTGCGGCAACGCCGGTCACGACGGTCCGGCCCGAGACGCAGGAGCTTGACTTCAGCCTGGTGACCCGCTACCCGCGGGCGACGTTCTTCGGCGCGGATTTTGCGACCGACCTGTTCGGGGTCGGGCTCTGGGTCGAGGGAGCGTGGACGCGGTACGACGATTCCCTGCCCGGCGACCGACTCGATATCATCGGCGGCGCGGACTACACCCTTGCCGGCATCTATGCCAACCTGCAGTACCTGCGCGGTCGGTTCCCGCTGGCGCTGGCCCGGGCCTCGGGTGAGACGAGCGGCGACTACCTGCTGGGTGCGGTCGAACGCAGGTTCCTGGGCGAGCGCATTCTCGCGCGGCTGGGCGGGGTGGTCGAAGTCACCGATGGTTCCTGGGGGCTCCTGCCGCTGGTCCGCTGGTCGCCGTTCGGCGGGGTGGAGATGGAACTGGGCGGACTCTTGTTCGCGGGCGAGGGAGAGGACGCCTTCGCGCCGCTCGAACGCCACGACGAGGTCTACCTCGGCATCCGCTACCGTTTCTGACCGGCGGGGTTGACGAAGCACGGTCGGCCGGGTTATGATTGGCCGTGTCAGGACGATTCCGCTGGTCGGCATTCGAGAACATCGGCGACGAGACCCCGGCGCTGGTCGCGATCGTGCCGCGCAAGCGCGACTGGCGGGTGATGCTGGCCGAGCTCTGGTACCGCATCCCCGTGCGGACCGCACCGCTCGACCTGCCCGATTGCCGTTACATCGCATTCTACCAGCCCCGGGTCTTCGGCGCCGAGAAGTGGGCGGTGAACTGGTATGCCCGGGTGAGCCGGGTGTCCGCGGTCAGCCGGCGCGAGCTTCTGCCCGGCGAGCCGGACCATCCCCGGGCCGGGGACGCCTACTGGCGCATTGACATAGACGGGCTGTTGCGCCTGCCCCGGCCGATTCCCAGCCGGCGTCGGCGCCGGATCGTTTTCGTCCCGACTTCGCTGGAACGCCTGCTCGTGGCCGGGGAGGTCAACGACCTCTA
>DSBX01000216.1 GCA_011049385.1 Caldifarciminota bacterium
ATCGAGGTCCACGCCACCAAGACACCGCCCGCCTCGCAGATAATCCCGACTTTCGATCGGAACCGGGGCGCAATGCTCGAGTTCTTCCACCGCGCCGGCCACGGCATCAACGGCACCGTCAGCGACGCCGGGACCGGTGAGCCGGTCCATGCCCAGGTCTGGGTCGGCCCGGCCGACTGGCACAGCTACACCCACTCGGAAACCGGGATGTACCACCGCTTCTACCTGCCCGGGACCTACTCCCTGACCTTCCGGGCCCCGGGATACCGGGACACGACCATTACCGACGTGGTGGTACCCAACTCGGGTGACTCGGCGGTGACCGTAGACGTGGCACTCATGCCCGATGTCACCGCCCCGCTGTTCGGCTTCCGGGTGATGTACGCCTTCTACATCAACACGCCTTCCTCGAACCGCACCTACCCGACCCGGGCCATCGGCCCGCGCGACGGAGTGACCTATCAACTCGATGCCGGCAAGTACATCGCCATTGATATGAACCGGCCGATCGTGAACCGGACCGGCACCGACTTCGTCGTCTACCGGCCGACCGGCACCGGTACCGCCACGGTCAAGGTCGCCAACCACTGGGAAGGACCATGGACCACCATCGGCACCGCGAACGCGGCCGAAACCGGCTTCGACCTCAACACGGTCGGACTCGACAGCGCGCGCTACGTCCGGCTCGAGGCCGCCTCCGCTTTTCATCTTGACGCCATCGAAGGTGTCAACTACACCGGCGTGGCCGGTGCAGAACCCTCTCCCCTGCCCGCCCCGCACCTCAGCGTCGCCCGCAACCCGTCTGCGGGCGTGGTGCGGTTCCTGCTCGACCGGCCTGCGCCCGGCACCCGCGTCCTGATCCACGACGCCACGGGCCGGCGGATTGAGACCCTGGCTGTGACCAGCCGCGAACTGAACTGGAACCTGCGCGACACGCGGGGTGCCAACGTCCCGGCCGGGGTCTATTTCGCCCGGCTCGCAGGCATGGAACGTGCACCGGTGCGCGTGGTGGTAACGCAGTGAAAGGACCGAAACGCGCCGCGCTCCTTCTGCTCTGCGTGCAAGCCCTCGGCTGGGCCGGGATTGCCGAGCGCATCACCGACTACGAACTTGCCAACGGCCTGCGCGTCATCATCTACGTTGACTCCTCCGCCCCGGTCGTGGCCACCCACGTCTGGTACCGGGTCGGTTCCTACTACGAACCTGTCGGCCGGACCGGCATCAGCCACATGACCGAGCATATGGTCTTCAAGCGTTCGCCGGCCTGGCCCCCGGATGGATTCTCTCAACTGGTCCAGGAACACGGCGGGCAGAGCAACGGCTTCACCTCGACCTGGTACAGCGGCTACTTCGAAGTATTTGCCGCGGACCGCTGGGAGCTCGCGCTCAAGCTCGAGGCCGCCCGGATGCACGCCTGCATCTTCCTCGACGAGGATTTCATCCCGGAGAGGGAGGTCGTGAGCGAAGAATGGCGCCTGAGCGACAACCAGCCGACCCGCCGGCTCTGGACCGACTTCTTCGCAACCGCGTTCCAGGCCAACCCCCAGCGCAACCCGACAATCGGCTGGTCGGACGATATCCGCAACTACACCCGGTCGGCGGTCGAGGAATGGTACCGCACCTGGTACAACCCGGCCAATGCGGTGCTGGTCATCGCCGGTGATGTCCGGCCGGACAAGGTCAGAACCTTGGTCGCGAAGCACTTCGGACGGCTCAGGGGTAAACCGGTTCCCAAGGTGGACTTCTACGACATCGAACCGGACCAGCGCGGCGCGCGCCGGGTCGAGGTCCGGATGCGCACCTCGGCCCCGGCCCTGCTCATCGGCTACCGGATGCCCGGTCGGCGCGATACTGTCGGCTACAACGCGGCGGCGGTAACCGCAGCGGTGCTCGGCGATGGCCGGCTTTCCCGGCTCCATCGCCGGCTGGTCGTCGAAACCAGGCTCGCCACCTCGGTCAACGTCTGGCCGACGGCCCAACGCGACCCCGGCCTGCTGATGTTGATGATTACCCCGAACAACGAGGAGAGCATCCCGGCCATAGAGCGGGTCGTAACCGAGGAGATTGCCCGACTCGCAGAAGAGCCGGTCGAGGAACGCGAACTCGAACGGGTCCGCAACGGCCTTGTCGCCAATGAGGTCTTCGCGCGTGACAACGCGGGCCGGGTCGCGTACCTCATCGCCAGCTACTGGGCGCTCACCGACGACTGGCGGGAGTTCGACCGGGAGCTCGAACGCACCCGCCGCATCGGCACCGACGAGGTGATGGCCTTTGCCCGGGACTGGCTCCGGCCCGAGTTCCAGACGGTCGGGGCCCTGCTCCCACCGCAAACGGAGGCGAGATGAAACCCCTGCTCACCCTGCTCGCGGCCTGCGGCATCCTCTTCGCGGTCCCGAGCCTGCCGGTCTACCGCGACTCGCTCGAAAACGGACTGGTTGTGCTGACCTATGAAGACCATAGCGTACCCGCGGTCTCAATGCGGCTGGTCAGCCGCTCCGGCGCAACCCTGGACCCCGGGGGGCGTAGTGGCACCGCCAATCTCACCGCCCGGCTCCTCCTCGACGGCACCGCATTCCGCAGTGCGGAAGAGATTACCGAAACCATCGAGTTCCTCGGTATCCGCCGCAACGCAGGTTCCGGCTACGACTTTTCCTACTCGGAGCTGATGACGCTGAGCGAGTATCTTGATACCGCACTGACCCTGCTCGCCGAGGCGGCCCGCTCCGCCTCCTTCCCGGAATCCGAGTTCGAACGCGAACGGGCCCTGACCCTGACCCGGGCCCGCCGTGACTGGGACCGTCCCAACACCGTGGTCGAGGCCGATTTCGACCGCCTGCTCTTCGGCGACCAGCACCCCTACACTCGTGACGAATGTGGTGACACCGCGGACCTGCCCGGACTCACGCCCGATGACGTCCGGTCCTTCCACGCCGCGCACTGGCACCCGGGCAACTGCTTCCTCATCATCGTCGGTGCGGTCGAACGCGAAGACCTGCTCGGCCGGGTGCGAAGCCTGTTCGGTGACTGGCCCGCATCCGCCCGCGTCGAGCGGCCGACTGTGCCGGGCTTCGACTTCCCACCCGGCATCCGGGCCCGCGCCATCACCCGGCCGGAAATGAGCCAGAGCTACGTCATTATGGGCCATCCCGGTCTGTCGGTATTCGACACGGACCTGCAGGCCGCCCGGCTGATGTCGTTCGTGCTCGGCGGCTCGGCCATCGCCTCGAGGCTCGGCGAATCGGTCCGGGTCGAAGGCGGGCTTGCCTACGACGTACGTTGCTGGTTTGACCGGCTGGCCCTGCCCGGCGCGTTCCGGGCCACGGTTCAGACCGCGGACCCGGCCGAGGCCATCCGCCGGATACGCTACGAAATCCGGCGGATGCACGAATCCGGCCCGACCGAGCGCGAAACCGAAACCGCCCGCAACTACTTCACTGGCAGTTTCCCGCTCGGCTACAGCAGTACTTCCGGCAAGCTCCGAGAGTTGACCTTCGCCGAGGCCTACGGTTTCGGCCCGGGCTGGCTGGAGGAATTCCCGCGTGTTATCGGCGAGTTGACCCGAGAGGACCTCGCCGCCGCGGCCCGAACCCGACTCTGCCCGGACGACATGCTCATCGTCGTAGTTGGCCCGCTCACCCGAGACCGGCTCGGGCTGGACGACACAGCCTGGCTTGAGGAATGAAACGCGCCTTCTTCCTGCTGCTCTGCTCCCTGCTCTTCGCTCACGGCGCGTCCCTGTCCATTGAGTCCCGGATTACCGACTACGAACTCGCCAACGGTCTGCGCGTGGTCATCTACGTGGACTCCTCGGCCCCGGTCGTGGCCACCCACGTCTGGTATCGCGTCGGCGGGTATCACGAACCCATCGGCAAGACCGGCATCAGCCACATGACCGAGCACATGAGCTTCAAGCAGTCCCCGGCCTGGGAACCGGACGACTTCCACGGACTCATCCGACGACACGGCGGCCGCAGCAGCGGTTTCACCTCGACCTGGTACACCGGCTACTTCGCGGTGTTCGCCGCAGACCGCTGGGAACTGGCGCTTGAGCTCGAAGCCGCCCGGATGCACGGCTGTGTCTTCACCAACGAAGACTTCCTGCCCGAGAAGGAGGTCGTGACCGAGGAATGGCGCCTGCGCGACAACCGAGCCACGAGCAGGCTCTGGACCGATTTCGATGCCGCCGCGTTCCAGGCCAACCCCCAGCGCAACCCGGTCATCGGCTGGCCGGACGACATCCGTAACTACACCCGGTCCGCAGTCGAGGAATGGTACCGCACCTGGTACAACCCGGCCAACGCGATCCTCGTCATCGCCGGCGATGTCCGACCGGACAAGGTCAAGCCCTTGGTCGCCAGGCATTTCGACCGGCTCAAAGGCAGACCGGTTCCCGTGGCAGACTTCTACGACATCGAACCGGACCAGCGCGGCGAACGCCGGGTCGAGGTCCGGATGCGGACCACCGCCCCCAGTCTCCTGGTCGGCTACCGAATGCCCGGCCGACGCGACACGACGGACTATCACGCGGCCGCGGTGGCCGCTGCGGTACTCGGTCAGGGCCGACTCTCCCGGCTCCATCGCCGGCTGGTCGTCGAAACCGGGCTTGCCACCTCGGTCAGCAGTTGGCCCCGCGCCCAAAGCGACCCCGGCCTGCTCGTCATCTCGGTCACACCGGCCGATGCCGAGAGCATCCCGGCGATTGAACAGCTCATCGCCGATGAAGTTGCGCGACTCGGCCGGGAGCCGGTCGCGGAGCGCGAGTTGGAACGGGTTCGCAACGCACTCGCCGCGGACGCCGTCTTCGACCGCGACGATGCTCACCGGGTCGGGCGCCTCATCGCCATGTACTGGACCACCACGGGCGACTGGCGGGAATACGACCGGGAACTAGAGCGCACCCGCGGCATCGGCGCCAACGAAGTGATGGCCTTCGCCCGGAATTGGCTCCGGCCCGAGTTCCGCACCATCGGCACCCTGCTCCCGGCCCGGGATCTACTGCCCCGCACAGTGGAGCGTTCGAAGGACGAAACGGACGGCTGATCCCTGTGAAACTCGGCAGTATCGAGCTTCAACCCCTCAGCGACGGCTGGTTCGGGCTCGACGGCGGCGCAATGTTTGGCGTTGTCCCGCGCGTGCTCTGGGAGAAGAGGAACCCTCCGGACGAACGCAACCGCATCCGACTCGCCCTGCGCCCCTTGCTCATTGTTACCGGGCCGGAGACCATTCTCGTGGACACCGGCATCGGCCGGAAGTATGGCGACCGCTTCAACGATATGTTCAACGTTGATCAATCCTCGGACGACCTGCTGACCAGCCTTGCCCGCACCGGCCGCAGACCCGAAGACGTCACGCAAGTCGTGCTCACGCACCTGCATTTCGACCACGCCGGCGGCGCGACACGTCTCGACGAGAACGGCCGGCCGGTACCGACCTTCTCCAACGCCCGCCACTTCGTCCAGCAGACCGAATGGGAGGATGCCAACAACCCCAACCGCCGCACCCGGGGCTCGTACCGACCCGACGACTTCCTCCCTCTCGATGCGGCCGGACTCATCAAGAAGGTGGACGGCAACACCGATATTGCACCGGGAATCCGGCTCCTGCGCACCGGCGGTCACACCCGGGGGCACCAAGTCGTCCTGGTCCGATCCGAAGACCACACCGCCATCTACTGGGCTGACCTCATCCCGACCGCCAGCCACGTGCCCATCCCCTACATTATGGGCTACGACACTTACCCGCTCGAGACCATCCGCGGCAAGGAGGAACTGCTCGCCCGAGCCGCGGATGGGGAGTGGATCAGCATCTTCGAACACGACCCGGACCTGGATGTTGCGCTGATCGTACGCGACGGAGACGGCTTCCGCGCCCGCAGCATCGAACGGCCCCTACCGACAAAGGAGTAACAGCAATGGACTCGTCCGACTGGCGACAGCGATACGCCGATAAGCTCAAGACCGCTGATGAGGCGCTCCGCATACTCAAGCCCGGCCACCGGCTGTTCATCGGTTCGGCCTGCGGCGTTCCGCAGAAGCTGATTCACACCCTCGCCGAGATGCCGGTCGAGGACGTGGAAGTCGCCAGCCTGCTGACCCTGGGCGTCGCGCCCTACGCGCAGGAAGCGCTTGCGGGCCGGTTTCGGGCCAATTCGTTCTTCATCAGCCCGAACCTGCGCGACGCGGTCCACGAGGGCCGGGCCGATTATACACCGATCTTCCTCTCGGAAATCCCGGAACTCATCCGCTCGGGACGGATGCCGGTTGACGTCGCGCTCATCCAGGTCACTCCGCCCGACGCCCACGGCTTCTGCAGTCTGGGGGTATCGGTAGACATCACCAAACCCATCGCCGAGGCGGCCGAACACGTAATCGCCGAGGTCAACCCCCAGATGCCCCGGACCCTCGGCAACAGCTTCATCCACGTCAGCCGGCTCCACGCGCTGGTCGAGAACGATGCGCCGGTCGTTGAGTTCAAGACCCCGGGCGAAAGCGAGATCGCCCGCCGCATCGCCCGCAACGTCGCGGATATGGTTGAGGACGGCTCAACCATCCAGGTCGGCTACGGCGGCATCCCGAATGCAATTCTCAAGTACTTGAATGAGAAGCGCGACCTCGGGGTCCACACCGAGGTCTTCTCGGACGGTATTATTGACCTCATCGAAAGCGGCGTGATCACCAACCGGCGCAAGACCCTCCACCCACACAAGGTCATCGCCTCCTTCGCGATGGGCAGCCGGCGCCTCTACGATTACATCAACAACAACCCGATGTTCGAGTTCCACCCGGTTGACTATACCAATGACCCCTTCGTCATCGCCCGCAACGAAAGGATGGTCGCCATCAACTCCGCGCTTGAGGTGGATATGACCGGCCAGGTCTGCGCCGACTCTCTCGGCTACCGCTTCTACTCCGGCATCGGCGGCCAACTCGACTTCGTTCGCGGCGCGGCCCGCTCGAAGGACGGGAAGGCCATCATCGTCCTCAAGTCCACCCGTGACGACGAGAAGTACTCGCGGATCGTACCGGTGCTCAGCGAAGGTGCCGGCGTCACCACCTCGCGCGGCGACGTGCACTACGTCGTCACCGAGTGGGGCGTCGCCCAGCTCCATGGGAAGTCCATCCGCGAGCGCACCCTTGCGCTCATCTCCATCGCCCATCCCAAGTTCCGCAAGGAGTTGCTCGGGATGGCCAAGGAACGGCACTACGTCTACGCCGACCAGCCCGAGTCCTCACTGCTTGAGGCCCGCTACCCCGAAGAATTCGAGACCACCATCGAGACCCGCGACGGGACGAGCCTCTTCGTTCGCCCGATAAAGCCAACCGACGAACCGGGCATGCGCGAGCTGTTCTACTCCTTCTCCAAGGAAACGGTGTTCTACCGGTTCTTCAGCTACCTGAGTGCGATGCCGCACGAAAAACTGGCCAAGTTCGTCAACGTTGACTACGAAAACGAAATGGCGCTGGTCGTGGTGGAGAAGAAGGCGGGCGACGAGCGCATCATCGGCTCGGCCCGTTACTACGTGGACAAGGCCACCGGCCTCGCCGAGTTCGCCATCTCGGTCGAGGATGACAGCCAGAACCGGGGCATCGGCACCCTGCTCTTCGGCCAGCTCACCCGGGTCGCGAAAGCGAAGGGAGTGAAGGGCTTCGTCGGCTATGTGCTCGACACCAACACCCGCGCCTACCGGTTGATGACCCGCGCGGGCTACCCGGTCGAGACCGCCTGGGAAGACGGGGTCTACACCCTGACAATGAGGTTCTGAAATGGCGCGCGAGAATCTCAAATACCTCTTTCGCCCGGGCTCGGTCGCGGTGCTGGGCGCTTCGAACCGCGAGGGCAGTGTCGGCCGGGCACTCTTCGCCAACATCCTGATGAACGGCTACACCGGCGTTGTCTACCCGGTGAACATGAAGGCGCGGAGCGTGCTCGGGGTCAAGGCCTACCCTTCCATTCTCGAAGTCCCGGATGAAGTGGACCTCGCGATTCTCATCGTGCCGGCACTGGCGGTACCGGCCACTCTCGCCGAGTGCGGCCAGAAGGGCGTCAAGGCCGCAATCGTCATCAGCGCCGGCTTCAAGGAACTCGGCCCGACCGGCGCCAAGCTGGAACGCAACGTCCGTGACAAGGCCGGCAGCTACGGCATCGCACTCATCGGTCCGAACTGCTTCGGGATGATCAACACCGACCCCAAGGTCCGGCTCAATACGACCTTCGGCCGGGTGATGCCCCGGCACGGAAACATCGCCTTCATGTCCCAATCCGGCGCGGTCGGCGTCAACGCGCTCGAGTACGCCGAATCCGAAGAGATCGGGCTGTCCAAGTTCGCCTCGATCGGCAACAAGGCCGACATCAACGAGAACGACCTGCTCGAGTACCTGCGCGACGACGACGAAACCGACGTCATCGCCTTCTACCTTGAAGACCTGGTCAACCCCAAAGAGTTCATGCGTATCGCCCGCGAGGTGACCTCGAACC
>DSBX01000107.1 GCA_011049385.1 Caldifarciminota bacterium
GGCGCTTCCGGCTCGATTCGCCGATACGCGGACCCGGGGAACCGGTTCGTGGTCGTCAGCTGGCTCGATGTCGTGCGGTTCGGCACGCACGACACGCTGACATTCCAACTCGTCGTCAACTCCAACGGCGACATCAGGATGAACTACCTGCGCGCCCCGCAGGACGCCCGACACGCGACCGTCGGGATACAGGGGAACAGCGGCCGGGCCGACAACTACCTGCAGTACGTCTGCGACGGCGTTCCGGCCGAACGGGTGATCACGGACAGCACTTCAACCCGTTGGTTCCTGAAACGTCTGGCACACGATGTCGGCGTGCTCGGCGTAACCAGCCCTGAGCCCTGGGTGCCGGCACGCGCCCAGGTACCGGTGATCGGCCGATTCCGCAACTTCGGAATGCACACCGAGAGCTTCCCGGCCAGCGCCTGCATTATCCGTGCGCGCCACCCTCACGACACCGTCTTCACCAGCAGTCGGGAGGTTGCCGCGCTTGCCCCGGGGGACAGCACCGACTGCTACTTCGGAGACTGGCTCACGGCACCGGCGCCGGACTCCTGGCACATCCTGCTTCAAACCCTGCTTGGTCGAGACCTTCAACCGAGAAACGATACCGCCAGATTCCGAGTGTCAACCTTCGCGCCCGCCTTCGGCACCGAACTGGAACGACATGAACTCCCCCACCTCGGCTCGGGGATGAACCTGGCCGGCATCTGTCACCAGCCGGTTTCCAACAGCTTCTACCTCGCCGTGCTCAACCCCAACCGTGTCTTCAGCTTCGCTTCCGATGGACCGCCGACACTTCGGCCTGCGCATTTCGACCTGCAGACCTTCTACGAAAACGACATCATCTGGGGTATCGGCTGGCTCTCGCATCCGGAAGGATTCTGGGTCGGCCACACCCCGACGCGTGGAGCGGGCACGATCCTGGCCCGGTATGCTCCTGACGGCAGCTTCACCGGTGACACCTGGGACATCAGTACCATCGAACCCGACGCCTGGTTCGCCGGCCTTGCGCCTGCCGGTACCGGCGATCTCTACGCGGTAGCTGTTGGCGGGTCGAACCGCATCCACCAACTGCGTGCCGCCGACCGACTCATCGTGCGCTCGCTTTCCACGCGACCCGCATCCTACCGAGCCGTCAGCTGGCTTGGCGACCATACCCGCTTCCTGTTCAGCGGGGGATGGAATCAGCACGCACTGCTGGGGCTCGACATCGGCGGTTACCTGCTCGACAGCACACCTTGCCGGGACCTGGCCGACCTGGCCATCCACCGCCCGCCAGAACCTGCCCCGGACTCGCTGGTCTGGGCCTGGGCGACACTCAGCGACGAGAGCAACACTCTGGTTCGTCTCTCGCTGGGCACGACCTGGCGCGGCGTCGGACTGGCCGCCGAGCCTGAGGCCGTCTTCGCTCCCGCCGGCCTGCTTCTGTCACCCAATCCCACGAACCCCGGCCGGTTGCTGAGCCTGCGCAGTCCCGTTTCGAGAGGCAGACTCCGGATGTGGGACGTGACCGGTCGCCTCATCACCGAGACGGTCTTCGCCAATCTGAGCGCCGGGAATCGGCAGGTACCGGCGCTTCGCGCCCCCGACACACCCGGCACTTACTTCGTTACGCTCTCCGGAACGGACGTGAACCTGACCGGCAGACTCGTCGTGGTCGGGCGTCCCGGCACGGAGCCACGATGAGGGGAGTGTCGTCGGGTCGGCCCGCAGAGCCGTGAACCGCTTCCACTTGACCGGCGTTGCGTCATCGGTTAGCATTTCTACTGAGCGCTGAAGACAGGCGAGATCGAAAGTGGCTCGCTTTCCGGCTGTCCTGTGAGCAGACCCATGACTACCGGCAACGCCCTGATCCGCTGAAGACCGCGTGCACTGGGAGGTGCAATGAGAAAACTGTTCCTGTGCCTTGCGATTGTCGCCATGGCATTCGGTGGAACAATCGTCCCCGAGCTTGAGGCGATCCTCGCCCAGGCC
Organism: Caldifarciminota bacterium; assembly: GCA_011049385.1. GTDB lineage: Bacteria > Hydrothermota > Tepidihabitantia > Tepidihabitantales > Tepidihabitantaceae > DSBX01. Next base: position 1,978 of record DSBX01000107.1, read on the forward strand.
GGACACGACGAGATGGTCGAGGTTGTGGTCCACACCCGCCTGCAGGCGGACCTGGGCCAACTCCCGCCCAACACCAGCTACGACGGAAAAATCAGCTACCTGCAGTTCACCGCCGAGCGTGCCCAGCAGGACCTGCTCAACTGGCTCGCGACCACCGACTCCCGCAACGTCCGGAGCTTCTGGCTCGCCAGCCGGATCGCCCTGTCCGCCACCCCGGACGTGATCCGTGCGCTGGCCGAGCATCCCGACGTTGACTATGTCATAGACGATTTTACCGTCACGCTCGATGCGGTGGCCGCTCCGACGGCGAAAACCGACCTGCTCGAATGGAACATCACCAAGGTCAATGCTCCCGCTTGCTGGGCGGACGGCTATGACGGTACCGGCATTGTCGTCGGCAACCTCGACACCGGCGTGCTGGTCACCCACGCCGCCCTGGCCGGGCGCTGGCGCTCGACCGACGGCTGGTTCGACGGCGTCAACGGCCGGGCCGACCCCTATGACGACAACAACCACGGCACCCACTGCATGGGCTCGTCTGTCGGCGGCAACGGCATCGGCGTCGCACCGGGCGCGACCTTCATCGCCGCCAAGGGCTTCAACTCCGGCGGCTCCGGTCAGACCTCGTGGATCAGCGCCTGCCTGGACTGGTTTGCCAGCACCGGCCGGCCCGATGTTCTCTCCAATTCGTGGGGCGGCTCGCGCACAGAAACATTCTGGTTCACACCTTACAACAATCTTCGCGCGCTCGGGATCGTCGTGGTCGTGTCCATCGGCAACTCCGGTCCGGGTAGCTCGACCTCGAACGCTCCGGGCAACTACCCGATTTCCATCGGCGTCGGCGCCACCAACAGCTCGGACGCCATCGCCAGCTTCTCCTCGCGCGGCCCGGCGCCGAACCAAACGCCCTGGAACAACTCCAGCTACTGGCCCCGGCCGGACTGGAACCTCATCAACCCCGGCGTCTCTGCCCCGGGCGTGAACATCCGTTCCGCCCTGCGCAACGGCGGGTACGGCACGATGGACGGCACTTCGATGGCAGGCCCGCACGTCGCGGGCGCGGCGGCAATACTGCTCAATAAGAACCCGAACCTGAGTCACGACGAGGTCTTCAATCTGCTCGCCGACCACTCCGACCGTCCCTCGGGCGGCGCGCCCTACCCGAACAACAACTACGGCTGGGGCCGCATCAACTGCAAGGCCTCGCTCGATAATGTCGGCTCGGTTACCACTCCCAACCTCTTGCTCACGCGCACGCGCATCACCGACGACCCGAACGGCAACGGACGACTCGACCCGGGCGAAACCGCCAACCTCATCGCCCACATCCGCAACGCTTCGACCATCGGGGCAACGAACCTGAGGGGAACCCTGCGTGTGTCCGATCCCTACGTCTCCATTCAGGATTCAACCGCGGTCTTCGGCAACCTCGCCGGCAATGACAGCACCAGCAACCAGGGCGATCCGTTCGTCGTCTCGGCGGCCGGCAACTGTCCCGAAGGCCATATCGCCAGTATGAGCCTGTTCCTTGCCTGCGATGAAACCACCGTCACCAGAACGTTCAACCTTACTGTCGGCCAGCCACCGACGCCGGGCCAGTTGCTGATGGACCACGACACCGGCTACTGCCGGCTGACGGTCTCGGCCCAGGGCTCGATCGGCTACGACGTCGCCGCGGACGCGGGTAGCGGCTTCCGCTATCCCAAGACCGCGGCCTCGGCACTCTTCTACGGCAGTTTCGCGGTCGGCAACGCCGAGGGCTACGTGGCGGACCGGCACTTCGGACGTCCGGCCTCCGGACCGCAGAACTCAGACCTCCGCGCCGTGGACTCCCTGCGACCGGTGGACCCGCCGTTGGCGGGTGACCAGCACTACCGGGGCAGTTACAGCGACGCCGGGCACTCCTCCCCCAAGGGCCTGCTCGTCAGACAGAACAGCTATCAAGTCGCGGAGAGCGGTTACGACGACTTCGTAGTGATTACCTTCGACATCGCCAACAACGGTTCCAGCCCGGTGAACGGACTTCATGCCGGGGTGTTCGCGGACTTCGACATCGGCGCGGACCCGACAACGAACACGGTGACCAGTGACGAAAGCCGTCGGTTCACGTTCATGCGTCAGAGTTCGAACGCAAATCCGACGGTCGGCGTCAAGATCCTGGCGCCGGCATCGTTCGCCAACTTGGCCGGGGTGGATCACGAGCGTTACGTCTACCCGGACTCGGCGATGAGCGACGGAATGAAATGGCGATTCCTAAACGGCACGATAGTTCAGCGCAATTCGAACCGGGCCTATGATTGGTCCACGCTGACCTCGGCCGGGCCGTTCGACCTCGCAGTCGGACAGAGCTACCATTTCGCGGTCGCGTTCGTCGGCGGCACCAGTGAGAACCAGGCCCGGGCCCACGCGGACTCGGCCCAGAGCTGGTACGATGGCAACGTCGGGCTCGCCGAAGGGCCCGCGCGCCGGGACATCCCGACCGCGCTGTGCGAGGTCCTGCCCAACCCGTTCGTGGGGCAAACGACGGTACGCCTGCAGTTGCCGCAGGCCGGCCGGGTGCGGGTCAACGTTGTTGACATCAGCGGCAGGACGGTTGCGACACTGGCGGACGGAGAGCTGGCGGCGGGTCGGCAGGAACTGATCTGGCAACCGGGCAGCCTGGCCGCGGGCGTTTACTTCGTACGGGTGGAGACACCTGCCGGCACAACGACGCGGCCGGTGCTCCTCACCCGCTAGAACAGGTCGGCAAAGCTGAAGCGGGGCCGCATATGCGGCCCCGCTTTCTGCCCACTCTCCGAACTCGACGCCCCTGCCTTCAGCGGTCTCAGGCGGAATGAGCCCGCACGACGTACGCGCCCGGGGCAAGACCACAACTGGCCAGTAACCTGGCAACCGCCTGGCCGCGACCCCGACACACTTCACCGTCCAGATCATCGCAGACAAGACGAACACGGCAAGACCGCACACCGATCGTCAGTCCTTGCCCTGAGAGGGAACAGGCCCGTCGCCGATCAAGCCCGATGAAACCACTCTCCCCTCCTTGTAGAACCGGAACAACCGGGCTCGTTCCTTCCCGGTCGTCCGACCGCCTTCCTCTTCTCGCGATAGCCACCCCTCCCCCTACTTCTGCCAACTCAGTTCGACGTTGGTCCGACCATTCAGCAACTGGCTGGTTGCCTTTATGCGTTTCTGGTACTCTCGACCGGCACCCCTTGGCACGATGCTCCCCGAGACGACCCTGCGCCTCACCTGCGCTTCCTTGAGAATCCCTGCGCCCGCGAAAAGCAGTCCGACACCCAGTGCGAGCAAGGCCAGTTTGACTATCCAGCTTCCGATCATGAACACCTCCAGTTTGTCAGTTCAGCGAATCGCCCTTCATCATTGCACGAACGGTGCCAGTAACTGCCCGCGTTGGTATCCAGCACAAAGACAACTGGTTAGCCGAATGGTGCGCTTACCGGAGCAGGACCATGTGTCTCACTCGGTGAGACTCGTGAGACAGTCGCCGGGAGCCGTGCGGCCTTCAACCTGCGGATTCAGGAATGGTTACACACAATGGCGAACCATGAGACACTATCGGGCAACCGGGGTCGAAGAGACGCTAGCGAGGTCGGCTGATGTCGTGACGTCGCAGGAGACGGTAGAACTGCGCCCGACTGAACCCGGCCCGCTCGGCCGCAGACTTGACGTTCCAGCCGCATTGCTCAAGGCAGTCGAGAAGCATCGCCTTCTCCACTTCTGACTCAGCCCGCTGCCGAGCCTCCTGGCGAGCCTGCCGAACCGGACTACCGCCTGACGCACGTTCCAAGCTTCGCGGTCGAATCCCGACCGGAAGCTCTTCGACGCTCAGGGCTGACTCCCGGCACAGGATGACAGCACGCTCTATGACATGCTGCAGTTCCCTGATATTGCCGGGCCAATCGTGGACCATCAGCGCGGCAAGCGTTTCCTCGCTGACATCCACCACGCGGCGTCCGAATTCCCGACTGCTGGCCCTGACGAAATGGCGCACGAGTTCGACCAGGTCTTCCCTCCGCTCGCGGAGCGGCGGGAGTACAATCTCCACAACGTTCAGGCGGTAGTAGAGGTCCGCGCGAAACCCCCCATCGCGTATCAGCCGACCGACATCCTGGTTCGTGGCAGCAACGACGCGGACATCCGCCTTGACGGTCCGATTGCCGCCGACCGGTTCGAACTCATTCTCCTGCAGTACCCGCAACAGCTTGGCCTGGAGACCGGGACTCATATCACCGATCTCATCCAGGAAGACCGTGCCACCGGATGCCAGCTCAAACTTGCCCTTGCGGGCCGCGACACCGGTGGCGGCGCCGCGTGCCACCCCAAAGAACTCTGCCTCCAGTAGACCCTCGGGCACCGCAGCGCAGTTGATGGCACAGAACGGCTTGGTTCGCCTCTTCGAGGATTCGTGCAGAGCACGGGCAACAAGTTCCTTGCCGGTGCCACTCTCGCCCTGCACAAGCACGGGCACACCGGCATCCGCAACCTTTGCCACGATCTCAAGATTCTTGAGCATGGCTTCATTGCGACCGACAACGCCAGTGTAGACTAGCCCTTCAAGGTCGGGCCGTTCGCGGCTCGTGCTTCGAGCATCAACAAGCCGGCCGACCGGCACCGCCAGCAACCGGGCAACCGCGTTCAAGACGACGGAGTACGCCGCGACTGCCTCACGGGTCAGACCGCTAAGCCGCAACACGATTCGCTCACCGCCGTCGCATGCTATCGCAAGATCGTGATGCGGGCAGTCCTCGGCATCCTCCCCGGACTCGGTCCGGCCATCACTTGCCGAAACCAGCATCTTCCCGTCGCAGAGCAGTACCGCCCCAACACAGCCGAGTCCGGTATGAAGAAGCCGCAGGGCCTCTTTGACGAAAGCAGCCGGCTCGGGTTTGACGCGTTCAAGTCCCTGGATCCCCGCCAGCACCGCGCCTGCGCCCTGCTCCGGCCCCTCAAGAAGGAGCAACTGCCGATTAGCTTCCTCGGATTCCTCCACAACCGACAGCCGGCGGAACGTACCGACCGCCTGGCGTAGCAACGCCCGGGCGCGCACCGGTTCGCCGCAGGCCACTAGGAAACGCCCGAACTGAAGACAGACACGGGCTGCCTCGTAGCTTTCCGGTGTCTCGGCGAACTCGCCCAGCGCGCGTTCGAAACAGTCCCTCGCGGCTTCCTGGTCTCCTGTCTCGACGAAGAGCCGCCCCCGCACCCTGATTGTCTCGGCCAACTCGCGACTGAGCCCGGACCGCGCAGCCGTTTCTGCGGCCCGCCCGAGGTACTCTTCGGCCTTCTCCAACTGCCCGGTCTCCAACGAGAGTTCAGCCCTCAGCCACAGCACCCGCACGAGCTCCTGTTTGTCTCCGAGTGCTCCAAGGACGTCGATAGCCCGTTCATAGCTTGCCATGGCGGCAGCGGTATCGCCTCTTGCCGCCATTGCTTGCCCCAGGTGAGTCAGAGCGATTCCCAGCATTGTCCGTTTGGGTACGCAACTACTCTCGGCCTCCACAATGGATGCGAACAGTGCAACCGCCTGCTCAAGCCGCCGCCGTTTGATGAATAACTCGCCAAGATTGCAGGATGCCAGCATCCGCCAATCCTCGAACCCTTCCTGTTCGCAGATGGCAATGGCCCGGTAGAACTGCTCCGTAGCCTCCTCCCATCGGCCGAACTGCTCCAGCATCCAACCTACGTTGACACGACTCACAACCTCGCCGTCCCGCGAACCACGCTCGATGTCCACCGCCAGGCAGCGCTCATAGCAAGCCAGCGCCTGAGCCGGTCGGCCTTGGAGTCCCAACAGAATGGCCCGCTGATTCAGCGCCGCGAGTTCGCCTTCGACGTAACCGGACTCGAGACTGGCTTCCAGGCAGTGCTCATAGCATTCATTGGCGCGGACGTACTCGCCGCGGTCGTGATGCACGAGACCGGCCACGTGCAGTGCCGCCGCTTCCCAGCGGCGTTCGCCGCTGAGCCGCGCGGCTTCGACCGCACGTCCGGCCAGTCCATCAGCCTCATCAAGGTCTCCGGCCTGCCGACAGATGTTGGCCAATCGTGCCAGTGCCCGGGAAAGGAACGAATGGGCGCCGTGAGACTCGGCCGCTTCGCACAACTCCTGCAGGAACACCCTGGCCGCATCCGCATCAACTCGGCACAGCTCGTCGCTCGCTCGGAGCGTCGCTTGCATTCTCTCATCAGCATCAGCAATGCTGTTGAGCTCCAGCCTGACGGCCGACAGGTCCACTACCGATTGCTCAGTCATTATCCTGCGACCAGAATACCGGGCACCCGGAATATGTCAACGCGGCGCAGAAAACCCACAGCATGCGCGACGGCCCGAACCGCCGGGACAGCCTGTGTCAAACCACAGCGAAAACGTCATAGCCCGTCCGTCGGGGTTTGGGCCTTGGTTTGGGTTTCGGAGGTAGTTTGCGGGTTCCGATTTCTCTGCCTCGGGGTCGGAAGACACGTACTGAGCC
>DSBX01000165.1 GCA_011049385.1 Caldifarciminota bacterium
GCCCCATTTGCCGACCAGGCGCAGGCCGCCCGAGTCCGAGAGGGGCGAGGCCGGTAATGGCGCGTTGATGCCCGGCATTTCCAGCCCGCGTTCATTCAGCCAGCGGCCCCGGAGCCGCGGATGCACCCGGCTCAGCGAATCCATCACCGCCTCGTGCGCGGCAAAGTCGGGCGTCCGGGCCTGCCCGGCCCCGAGCGCAAGCATCCCCACCAACCCGAGAAGAAAGATGGTTCCTTTCATACCGAGATTGTCCGCCCGGCGTCGCTTTCTGTCAAGCGTCGAAAGAGCAACCGCCGATGGACGCCGAGGGGAGGGAGGAAGCAGCCGCCGGCTGGGTTCTTCACGCCCGAAACCTTGGGGACCGCCCCAGGATTTGCCGGAGCGAATCCCGGAAAAGGACAGTCCCCGGTTTCGCCGAAGCCGCCGACGGACGCGGCGGCTTGACCCCGGCCACCGCTTCTTTAGACTCGGTCGCCGATGAAACTGCCCGACCTGCGGAAACTGCCGGCACCGGTCCGGATCGCGCTCTTTCTCGTCGCCCTCTACGCCTTCCTGCTCTCCATCGAACTGCTCGGCGCCGGCTTCAAGAGCCTCGGCGGCGGGTTCGCGAAGACGCTGTTCAGCCTGACCGCGGCCCCGATCGCCGGCCTGTTCGTGGGCATCCTCGCCACCGCCGTCTGCCAGAGTTCGTCCTCGACGACTTCGGTCGTCGTCGGCCTGGTCGCCGCCGGCCAGCTCGACATCCGGGTCGCCATCCCGGTCGTGATGGGCGCGAACATCGGCACCACCGTCACCAATTTCCTCGTCTCCTTCGGGCTCGTCGCCCGACGCCAGGAATTCGAGCGCGCGTTCTCGACCTCGATAATGCACGACGTCTTCAACATCCTGTCCGTCGCCCTGCTCCTGCCGCTGGAGACCGCGTTCCGCCCGCTCGAACGCTCCTCGGCCTGGCTCGCCCGGGCCTTTGCCGGCGTCGGCGGGCTGAACTTCGCCAGCCCGCTCAAGCTCGCCACCCGGCCCGTCGTCGAGTTTCTTGCCGGTCTCGCCCGCGGCTTCGAATGGGCCCTGCTGGTGCTGGCGCTGGTCCTGCTCTTCACCGCGCTCAAGCTGATGATGGACCTGATGCGCTCGCTCATCAGCGGCCGGGTCGAGCTGGTCATTGACCGCTACCTGTTCGGCAATGCCGCCCGGGCCTTCGCGGTCGGGCTGCTCTTCACGATGCTCATCCAGTCCAGCTCGGCGACGATGGCGATTGCGGTGCCGCTGGCCGGCGCCGGCATCCTTACCCTCCGCCAGCTCTTTCCCTACGCGCTCGGCACCAATGTCGGCACGACGATAACCGCCAACCTCGCCGCGCTCGTCACCGGCAACATCGCCGCGGTCCAGGTCGCCTTCGTCCACCTGCTTTTCAACGTCTTCGGGGTCGCGGTCTGGTTCCCGCTCCGCGCCCTCCCGCTCGCGCTCACCCGCATCATCGGCGGTTTCTGCGCCCGGCACCGGGTGTTCTCGGTGCTGTTCGTCCTGCTGGTCTTCTTTGCGATTCCGCTGGTGACGGTTATACTCTTGAGGAGATGACACCATGCTGTTGACCGACATCCTGAAGCTGTGGCAGAAGACGACCGGCCTCGTCGGCAAGGCCAACGATGAATGCGTGACGATGCTCCGCACCGGCCACCGGATGTTCGAATACTCGCTCGACGTCCTGCTCGAAAACGGCTGTGAGACCGAGGACATCTACGCGTTGGACCGGACCCTCAACCACGGCGAAATCCGGGTCCGCCGGATGATTGTCGAGCATCTCGCCGTCAACCCGCAGGAAGACCCGGTGTCGGCGCTGTTCCTCGCCTCGATCGTCGGCGACATCGAACGCATCGGCGACTACTGCAAGAACGTGCTCGAACTGGCCCACCACTACCCGGAGAAACTCGAGGGCCCCTACATTGACCGCATCCGGAACATCCGCCTGGACGTCACGAAGCTGTTCGAGGACACCATCAAGGCGTTCGAGGCGGGCGACGCCGAACTGGCCCGGGACGTGATGATGCGCCACGCCGAAATCGCCCGGACCTGTGACGGCATCACCGACCGCCTGCTGGCCGAAACCGAGATGCCCGGCCGCAAGGCGGTCATCCGGGCTCTGCTCCTGCGTTTCGTCAAGCGCGTCTCGGCCCACCTGAAGAACGTCGCCTCGTCGCTGGTGAACCCGTACCACAAGCTCGGCTATAAGCCCGACGGCACGCCCGACGACCCGGACGAGTGACCCGCGCACCGAGCTTCCGCCTCACCACCGCCCTTCCCGGGAATCAGGGGACACGGTCCCCGGCGCTTTGCGCCGGGAGTCCTTCGGAGACGGGAAGAACTGCCCCTTTCCTGTTCGCGCCTTGGGCCTTGGGACACGGTCCCAGTTCCGCAGACGGAACTGGGTCATGTCCCGCGGCCCGGTCATTTCCCCGATTCCTTCCGCTGTGAGCCACGACCACTCTCACGACCACGCCCGCCAGGGCAGAAGCCTGTTGCTCGCCATCGCCCTCAACCTCGGCTTCGCGGTCGCCGAACTCATCTTCGGCCTCATCGCCAATTCGCTGGTGCTGGTCGCCGACGCGGTCCACGATGCCGGCGACGCGGTCGCGCTCGGGCTTTCCTGGTTCGGACTGCGGATGTCGCGGCGCAGGCCGAACGCCCGCCGCACTTTCGGCTACCGCAAGGTCCGGATTCTCACCGCCTTCATCAACGCCTTGTTCCTCTTCGGCGTGACCGCCTTCATCGTCCGGGCCGCGATCGCGCGGATGATGAACCCGGAGCCGGTGCAGAGCACTGTCCTGATCGTGATGGCGGTGGTCGGGCTCTTCGTCAACGGCGCGGCGGTGCTCCTGCTCCGGCGCGACCGCCGGAGCCTGAACATCCGGGCCGCGCTCTGGCATATGCTCGAGGATTTCCTCGGCTGGGTCGCGGTGCTCACCGGCGGCATCGTCATCCGGCTCACCGGCTGGTACATCATTGACCAGATCCTGTCGCTCGTGGTCAGCGCGTTCGTGCTCCGGGGCGCGTGGAGCGTGTTCCGCGAGGCGACGAGCATCCTGATTGACTCGACGCCGAAGGACCTCGACTTCGCCGCGGTGCGCGAGCGCATCCTGTCCTTCGACCCGGACATCACCGGCATTCACGACCTGCACATCTGGACCCTGGGTGAGGAGGAGCGGGCGCTGTCCGCCCACCTGGTCGTGCCGGACCGGCCGCTGTCGAGCTTCTACCCGATGCTCTGCCGGCTCGAAGCCGAGCTGGCGGCGCGGTTCCGCATTGACCACGTCACGCTCGAACTCGAATGCGACAAGTGCAAGTCGAACGGTAAGGTCTGTCTGGACTAGCGCCCGAGCGCGCCGGCGAGAATCCTGAGCACCAGCTCGTCGTAGCCGATGCCGGCCGCGGCCGCCTCGGCCGGCAGGTCGGAGATGTCCGTCATCCCGGGCAGGGTGTTGACTTCGAGCACCCGGGGCCGGCGCCCCGCCTCGATGATGAAGTCCACCCGCGAGAGGTCGCGACAGCCGAGCAAATCGTGCGCGCGCAGGGCAAGCTCGCCGACGCGCCGGGCGACCCGCGGCGCGAGCCGGGCCGGGAGGATGAACTCGGTCGCGCCCCTGGTGTACTTGGCCTTGTAGTCGTAGAACGCCCGCCGCTTCGGCACCAGTTCGAGTATCGGCAGGACCTCGCGCCCGACGATGCCCACCGTCGCTTCCATCCCGGGCACGAACCGTTCGAGCAGGATGTCGCCGTGCCGCCGCGCGCGCCGGCAGGCCGCAAGCGCGCCGCGCGGGCCGCGGAGGATTTCCACCCCGACGCTCGAACCCTCGGCCGCCGGCTTGACCACCATCGGGAACCCAAACGCCCGCTCCGCCCGGCCCAGCGCCGCGGCCGGGTCCTCGCCCGGACCGGGCGCGACGAACTCCGGCGTCGGTATCCCGGCCCGCTCGAACAGCGTCTTGCTCAGCCGCTTGTCCATCCCGACCGCGGACGCGGCCACGCCCGAGCCGGTGTAGGGAATGCCGGCCAGTTCGAGGAAGCCCTGGATCGTGCCGTCCTCGCCCGGCCGGCCGTGGAGCATCACGAAGGCGAGGCCGATACCCGCCCGGGCGATGTCGGCGGCGAACTCGCGGGTAATGTCAATGCCGACCGCGTCGAACCCCTGCCGGCCGAGGGAGTCGAGCACTTTCGCCCCGGACCGGAGCGACACCTCCCGCTCCGCCGACCAGCCGCCCATCAGGACGCCGAGGCGGCGGCGCCCCAGCCGCCGCCGGGCTTCCTTCAAAGTCATCGCTCCCCTCCCTTCCTCTCCCCGCCGGGGAGAGGATTGAGGTGAGGGGGATTGAGGCGGTCACCCTCACCCTCTCCTTCTCCCTCAAGGGAGAGGAAGAGAGAGAAGAGACACCGGTATCCGGTCATTGTGAACCCGTCGGGTCCTGCCAGTTGCCGGTCTTCAGGTACTCGTCTATCGAGTTCGCGGCGATCCGACCCGCGCCCATCGCCAGGATGACCGTCGCCGCGCCGGTGACGATGTCGCCGCCCGCGAATACGCCCTTCTTCGAGGTCCGGCCGGTCGCCGGGTCCACCACTATCGTCCCGCGCTTGCTCACCTCCAGCCCGGGCGTGGTCTGCGGGATGAGCGGGTTCGGGCTGTTGCCGATGGCGACGACGACGGTGTCCACCGGGATGCGGAACTCACTGCCCTTGACCGGCACCGGCCGCCGGCGGCCGCTCGCGTCCGGCTCGCCCAGCTCCATCCGCAGGCATTCCAGCGCCTCGACCCAGCCCTGCTTGTTGGCGACGTAGCGCACCGGGTTGGTCAGGAACTCGAACCTTATGCCTTCCTGCTCGGCGTGGTGAATCTCCGCCTCCCGGGCCGGCATCTCCTGGCGCGAGCGGCGGTAGACGATGATGGACTCCTCGGCCCCGAGCCGGAGCGCGGTCCGGGCCGAGTCCATCGCGACGTTGCCGCCGCCGATCGTCGCCACCCGCTTGCCCCGGACAATCGGCGTGTCGTACTCCGGGAACAGGTAGGCCTTCATCAGGTTCGAGCGGGTCAGGTACTCGTTGGCCGAGTAGATGCCGAGCGCGTTCTCGCCCGGCAGTTCCATGAACCAGGGCCGGCCCGCGCCGGTGCCGACGAACACCGCGTCGAAATCCTCGAGCAGTTCGGCGATGGTCCGGGTCATCCCGACCACGAAATTCGTGACCAGCTTCGCGCCCGTGTCGCGGATGAAGTTGACCTCCCGCTCGACAATGCTCTTGGGCAGGCGGAACTCCGGGATGCCGTAGACCAGCACCCCACCCGGCGCGTGCAGGGCCTCGAAGACCGTCACCTCGTGACCGAACTTGAGGCAGTCGCCCGCCACCGTCAGCCCGGCCGGCCCGGCGCCGATGACCGCAACCTTCCTGCCGGTCGGCGGCAGTTTCTCGCACATCACGCACTCGTTCTGCTCCGCCTCCCAGTCGGCGATGAACCGTTCGAGGTTGCCGATTGCCACCGGCTCCATCTTCTTCGCCAGCACGCACTCGCCCTCGCACTGGGTCTCCTGCGGGCAGACCCGGCCGCAGATGGCGGGCAGGACGTTGGTCCGCTTCATCACCGTCATCGCGTCCCAGAGCCTGCCTTCGGCGATCGCGCCGATGAAGCCGGGGATGTCCACTTCGACCGGGCACCCATTCACGCAGGTCGGCTTCTTACAGCGCAGACAGCGCTGGGCCTCGGCGGCCGCCTCCTCGGGCGAGTAGCCGTGCGGGACTTCGTCGAAGTTGCGGGCGCGGACCCCGGGGTCCTGCTCGCGCATCGGCGTCCTGGTCGGCGCGGGCTTAGCCATTGCCGGCCTCCTTTCCCGCACAGCGGCAGGTGCCGTGGCCTTCCTGCCAGTGCTCGAGCGCGCGCTTCTCCTCGGGCAGGTAGACCTTGAGCCGGGTGAGCAGTTCGTCGAAGTCCACCTGATGGGCGTCGAACTCCGGCCCGTCCACGCAGGCCAGCTTCATCTCGCCGCCGACGGTACAGCGGCAGACCCCGCACATCCCGGTCGCGTCCACCATTATCGGGTTGAGGCTGGCGACGGTCGGCACCCCGGCCGCCCGGGTGCATTCCGCGACCATCTTCATCATTATCACCGGCCCGACCGCGAACACCCGGCCCGGCTTCTCGCCCCGGGCCAGCAGTTCGTTGAGCGCGTCGGTGACGAAACCCTTGCGGCCGTAACTGCCGTCGTCGGTGGTGACGATGAGTTCGTCCGACACCGACCGCATCTCCGTCTCCATCGTCACCAGCGCCTGCGAGCGGAAACCGATGATGGCGATGACCCGGTTGCCGGCCTGCTTCAGCGCACGGGCGACCGGGTAGATTTCCGGCGTGCCGACCCCGCCCGCGACGCAGACCGCGGTGCCGAAGTTCTCGATTTCCGAGGGCCGGCCCAGCGGGCCGATGAAGTCCATTATTTCCTGCCCGGCCTCGAGCTCGCCCAACTCCCGGGTCGTCTTGCCGACCTCGAGAAAGACGATGACGACAACCCCGTCCTCGGGCCGGGTGTCGGCAATGGTCAGCGGGATGCGCTCACCGCGCTCGTGGATTCTGAGCACGACGAACTGCCCGGGCCGGGCCTTGCGGGCCACGTCCGGCGCGTCGAGTTCGAACCGCTTGATGCCCGGGGCGAGCAGTTCCTTCTTCAATATCCTGGACAATCATCCTCCTGGACGGTGCGGTCGGCCCGGGCCCGGGTCACCTGGTGAACCGGGCCCGGTGAAACGGTCTGCAGTCACTTACACGACACCCTGGTCGAGCATCGCGTCGGCGACCTTCACGAAGCCGGCAATATTCGCGCCGTTTACGTAGTTGATGTAGTCGCCATCCCGGCCGTGCGTGACGCACTGCTCGTGGATGGACTTCATGATCATCTGCAGGCGCTGGTCCACCTCCTCGCGCGTCCAGGACAGCCGCAGGCTGTTCTGCGACATCTCGAGGCCGGAAGTCGCCACCCCGCCCGCGTTCGAGGCCTTGCCGGGCGCGTAGAGCAGGCGCTTGCCGAGGAACACATCCATCGCCTTCGGCGTGCAGGGCATGTTCGCGCCCTCGGTCACGCAGATACAGCCATTGGCGACCAACTGCTCCGCGTCCGCAACGTCGAGCTCGTTCTGGGTCGCACAGGGCAGGGCGACGTCAACCTTGACTTCCCAGGGCCGCTTACCGGCGTGGAACTCGACCTTGAACTTGTCCGCGTAGTCCTTGACCTTGTCCCGACGGCTGTCGCGCATCTCGAGCATGTACTCGACCTTCTCGCCGCTGACCCCGTCCGGGTCGTAGATGTAGCCGTCCGGTCCGGAGAGCGTCACGACCTTCGCGCCCAGCTCGGTCGCCTTGGTCGCCGCGCCCCAGGCGACGTTGCCGAAACCGGAAATCGCCACCCGCTTGCCCTCGAGGTCCTGACCCCTGGTCTCGAGCATCTGCTGGGTGAAGTAGACGACGCCGAACCCGGTCGCCTCGGGTCTTATCAGCGAGCCGCCCCAGTTCCGGCCCTTGCCGGTCAATACGCCGGTGAAGTGGTTGGCGAGCCGCTTGTACTGGCCGAACAGGAAACCGATCTCCCGCGCGCCGACGCCGATGTCGCCGGCCGGGACGTCGGTGTCCGGGCCGATGTGTCGGGCAAGCTCGGTCATGAAACTCTGGCAGAAGCGCATCACCTCCATCTCGCTCCGGCCGGTCGGGTTGAAATCCGACCCGCCCTTGCCTCCGCCCATCGGCAGGGTCGTCAACCCGTTCTTGAGCACCTGCTCGAAGGCCAGGAACTTGAGCATCCCGACCGTCACCGTCGGGTGGAAGCGCAGGCCGCCTTTGTACGGGCCGATGGCCGAGTTCATCTGCACCCGGATGCCCCGGTTGAACTGGACCTCGCCCTTGTCGTCAACCCAGGGTACGCGGAAGATGATGACCCGCTCGGGCTCGGTCATCCGCTCGAGAATCCGGGCCTGCCTGTACTTCGGGTTCTTCTCGACAAAGGGCAGTAACGAGGCCACGACCTCCTCGACCGCCTGGTGGAACTCGGCCTCTCCCGGGTTCCGGGCAATGACGCCTTCCATGAAGGCTTTGACTGATTCCGACACAACGTCCTCCTGTCAAAGGTCGCTTGAGCTAGCGATGCTTGATCCGTCCCGCACCCTCGCCCCTTTTAGCCCTGTCATCAGGGCAGGCATTATAACCTTCGACTGTGCCGGGTCAACCGGCGGCGGCGGTTTGTGTGGATGCAACGCGATAATGTCATAGCTAACTACAACGCGAAAATGTCATACCTGCCTGCTTGGACAGCGTTACCGGGTAGACTGGCTATATGTTGCAGGAACCAGTCTGTGGATGCAACGCGATAATGTCATAGCTAACTACAACGCGAAAATGTCATACC
>DSBX01000067.1 GCA_011049385.1 Caldifarciminota bacterium
CGATCTCTTCCATGTTGTACCGCTGACCGGTGTACGGGTTGGTCGGGTACATGCCGAAGATGGGCTCGTCTTCGGTGCCGAACGGGTCACCACCCGGGAAGTAGCAGCGGATCATCGCCTCTTCGTCGTCGAACTCCATCTCCTCATTGGGGTAGTTGCCCCAGTGGTCGACGGCATAAGCCTCGAGGGCGGTCTGAACAACGTGCATGTTGTTCTTCACCGAAGCGCGACGCGCGCGCTCCTGGAAGAGCACGAAGTTCGGGATGATGAGGGCCAGCAGGATACCGATGATCAGGATGACCACCAGCAGCTCGATCAGAGTGAATCCCTTATTTCTCATAGGGGTTCACCTCCTCTCTTTGTAGAGTAGTTTAGTACCTCGAGCCGAGCGGGATGCGCGACGACAGCGGCCCTCGCAGGGCCGCCTCACTCGTAACCCGGTTACAAGGCGGTGCGCAACTCTCTCTGCTCGAAAAGGATTATAGCTACCCCCCTCGAGCTGTCAAGCAGAAAATGACGGCAAAGAGAAAACCCGGCAGCGTCCTACTCTCCCACGCCGTTACCAGCGCAGTACCATCGGCCCAGGAGGGCTTAACGGCTCTGTTCGGAATGGGAAGAGGTGTAGCCCCTCCGGTATCACCACCGGGAAAACATAAAGGAGAAGACACAAACTGAATCCTCAAGCCGCACGGCCTATTAGTATCACTCGGCTGAACGCATTGCTGCGCTTACACCTGTGACCTATCGCCTGGTAGTCTACCAGGGGCCTTCAGGGTGTCCCTGCCGAAGCAGGTACACACGGGAAACATTATCTTGGGGTGGGCTTCCCGCTTAGATGCATTCAGCGGTTATCCCTTCCGCACTTGACTACCGAGCAATGCCCCTGGCGGGACAACTCGTACATCAGAGGTGCGTCCACCCAGGTCCTCTCGTACTATGGGCAGCTCCCCTCAAGTTTCCTGCGCCCACGATGGATAGAGACCGAACTGTCTCACGACGTTCTGAACCCAGCTCACGTACCGCTTTAATGGGCGAACAGACCAACCCTTGGGACCTTGTACAGCCCCAGGATGCGATGAGCCGACATCGAGGTGCCAAACTTCGCCGTCGATATGAACTCTTGGGCGAAATCAGCCTGTTATCCCCGGAGTACCTTTTGTCCGATGAGCTATGGCCCTTCCACTCGGAACCACAGGATCACTAGGTTCGACTTTCGTCTCTGCTTGAGATGTCTCTCTCACAGTCAGGCCAGCTTATGCCCTTACACTCCACGCACGGTGACCGTCCGTGCTGAGCTGACCTTTAAACGCCTCCGTTACACTTTAGGAGGCAACCGCCCCAGTCAAACTACCCGCCTGCCACTGTCCGCCGGCCGGATTCACGGCACGGCGTTAGAATTCCAACAGAACAAGGGTGGTATTTCACCGTTGACTCCACCGGGACTGGCGTCCCGGCTTCAAAGTCTCCCACCTATCCTACACATGCACGGCCAGAATCCAATGGCAAGTTGCAGTAAAGGTTCACGGGGTCTTTTTGTCCAATCGCGGGTAGGCGGCATCTTCACCGCCACGTCAGTTTCGCCGGGCATCTCGTCAAGACACTGCTCCAGTCGTTACACCATTCGTGCAGGTCGGAACTTACCCGACAAGGAATTTCGCTACCTTAGGACCGTTAGAGTTACGGCCGCCGTTTACCGGGGCTTCGGTCGAGACCTTCGCCCGCCGAAGCGGACTAAGCCCCTTCCTTAACCTTCCGGCACCGGGCAGGTGTCAGTCCCTATACGTCGCCTTGCGGCTTGGCAGAGACCTGTGTTTTTGTTAAACAGTCGCCAGAGCCATTTCTCTGCGCCCACCTTGCGGTGGGACCCCTTCTCCCGAAGTTACGGGGTTAAATTGCCGAGTTCCTTAACGAGATTTCACCCGAGCGCCTATGGATACTCACCTCGCCCACCTGTGTCGGTTTACGGTACGGGCACCTCAGCACCTGGCATAGAGGCTTTTCTTGGCAGTCGGTTCGACCCGCTTCCTTGGCATCGCTGCCTCGTCGCACTCGCCACCGGGAATTATGGGCGCGGATTTGCCTACGCCCCTTCTCAGTGGCTTGGACCCCAACCAATAAGGGGCCGGGCCATTCCTCCTGCGTCCCCCCTTAGCTCATAACGGTACTGGGGTGGTTCCGGATTGTTGACCGGATTTCCATCGCCTACGCCTTTCGGCCTCGACTTAGGTCCCGACTAACTCTGGGCGGATTAACCTTCCCCAGAAAACCTTGGGCTTTCGGCGAACAGGTTTTTCACCTGTTTTATCGCTACTCGTGCCGGCATTATCACTTCTGTCTCGTCCAGCGCACCTCGCGGTACGCCTTCGACCTACTGCAGAACGCTCCCCTACCACTCCCGCTTGCGCGGGAATCCATAGCTTCGGCGGCATGCTTGAGCCCCGGTATATTTTCAGCGCAGGACCACTCGACTGGTGAGCTGTTACGCACTCTTTGAATGATTGCTGCTTCTAAGCCAACATCCCAGCTGTCTGTGTAATCCCACCTCTTTTTCCACTTAGCATACACTTAGGGGCCTTAGCTGATGGTCTGGGTTATTTCCCTCTCGGCCGCGGACCTCATAGCTCACGGCCTCACTCCCAGGCTCTGGAGTTGCGGCATTCGGAGTTTGATCGGGTTTTCCGGCACATCGTGCCAGAGCGCCCGTCCAGTGCTCTACCTCCGCAACTGAACGCCTGAGGCTGCTCCTAAAAGCATTTCGGGGAGAACCAGCTATCACCCGGTTTGATTAGTCTTTCGCTCCGACCCACAGCTCATCCGAAACTTTTGCAACAGTTAGCGGTTCGGCCCTCCCTCTCGTGTTACCGAGAGTTCAGCCTGGCCATGGGTAGATCACGCGGGTTTCGGGTCGAATGCACGCAACTAAACGCCCGTTTAAGACTCGCTTTCGCTACGGTTACGTCCCATAGGGACTTAGCCTTGCTACGTACATTCACTCGCCGGCTCATTATACAAAAGGCACGCGGTCACAGCAGGTGTCGAACCCGAAGGAAAGACACTCGCTTGCTCCCGCTGATTGTAAGCATATGGTTTCAGGTTCTATTTCACTCCCCGCCAGGGGTTCTTTTCACCTTTCCCTCACGGTACTAGTGCACTATCGGTCAGTTGAGAGTATTTAGCCTTGGAAGGTGGTCCTCCCGGATTCCCACGGGATTTCACGTGTCCCGTGGTACTTGGGGAAACGGTCAGAGGAGGGCACTTCGGTTTCGCCTACCGGACTATCACCGTCTTTGGTGTCACTTTCCAGAGAGCTTCGGCTAGCGAAGCACCTTTCTAACTCCTCCGTCTCACGACATTGACGCGACCGTCCCCGCGACACCGCTCCAGCAACGCTGTCGGCTTGACACTGGAATCGGTTTAGGCTGTTCCCCGTTCGCTCGCCACTACTGGGGGAATCGCGGTTGCTTTCTGTTCCACCGGGTACTGAGATGTTTCACTTCCCCGGGTTGGCCTCCCGGAACTATGTATTCACTCCGGGATGTACGGACATTACTCCGCACAGGTTGTCCCATTCGGGTATCGCCGGATCAAAGGTTGTGTGCACCTCTCCGACGCTTATCGCAGCTTACCACGCCCTTCTTCGCCTTCAACTGCCTAGGCATCCACCATACGCTCTTAGTAGCTTGAGGTGAATATCAGTTTGCGTCTTCTCCAAATTGTCAAAGAACAATTGTTCAGCGTGGTGCTGATGTCTAGCGGTTAGATGATAACGGACACCAACCGGAAGTCAAGTAAGAATACTACCCAAAAAAGCGCGCCGCGCAAGTCCTGATGTCGTCTCCCTGTCGCCTCCTAAGTCGAATGCTCATTGTCTCTTACGCAAGGTCCGCGATCGGGCTGTCCGCGGGGGCGGCGAGGGGGTACCGGGAAGGATGCGCTCTGATGCGGGCCGCGTTGACTCCGCCGCCCGCCCGCCTATACTGGCGGTAATGAAACCTACCCCATTGCTCCTGCTGTTCCTGCTTGCGCTCCTCCTGCCGACCGTGCCGGCCCGGGCCCAGGAAGGCTGGCTAGTGCCCTTCGCTGCCGCCTACCAGCCCGACCTGGCCGGATTCCGGCAGGCCTTCCAGAGAAACAAACTGCCCCTGCCTGCTGAACGCCAGTACGGCTGGGGCATCGAACTCCGCTCGCTGGTCGGCGGCTTCCTCGTCGGCCCGATGTACCTGCGCACTTGGAGCGACGAGGAAAATGAGGGCTTCCAGCTCCGCAGTGAAGCCAACGCCATCATCGGCCAGGCCGGCTTCAAGATTGCGCCCGCGAACTGGTTCTCGGTCGTGCCGATGCTCGGGCTCGGCGGTCTCAACCAATCCCTGCACATCCGCCGCTCCCGGACCGGCGACCTGCCGCTCGACTCCCTGCTCGGCAGTCCGGGCCGCAACGCCACCATCGAGAGCGGGCTCAAGCTCACCGGGCTGGCCGCGCTCGAACTCGGCGTCGCGGTACCGGTCGAGGCGGGCAGTTACGGCGTCTCCGCCCGGGTCGGCTACCTCTACTCCCCGCTCGACCCGGGCTGGCACCTTGCCAACGGCGCACGCATCACCGACGCGACCCGCGCCGGCCTGCGCGGCCCGTTCATCACCATCGGCCTGCTCATCATCCCCGGTGCCGAAGTCACCACCGGCAGTTTCTAGGAGGAACCGTGTCGCGCCTGCTTCCCGCCCTCGCCGCGCTGGTTCTGCTTGCCGCCGGCTGTCTTTACTACTACAAGCTCGAGCTTCCGGAGACCCGGTCCTGGCCGGCCGAGCTCGACGCGGCCGCTTTCCACACTCAGAACGGCTCGGTCGAGGTGACGACCGCGGCCGACACGACCACCACCGCCTTCATCACCCGGCGCTGTTACGGCCGCAGTCGGGCCGATGCCGAAGCGCACATTGACGACATCGTCATCACCGACACGCTGGCCGACCGTCGCCTCGATTTCCGCGTCACCGCTCCTTCGGGCCCGCGCAACTACGGCGCGAATCTGGAGTTGAACGTCCCGCGCACCGCCGCGCTCGACCTGCATACCTCGAACGGCAGTATCACCGTCACCGGCACCGCCGCGGACATCACCGCCCGCACCTCCAACGGCGCGGTGACCCTGACCGGCACCACCGGCGCCGCCGACATCAACACCTCCAACGGCGCGGTTGCGGTCGCGGTCCACTCCGGCAGTATCGCGATTGTCACCTCCAACGGCCGCATAGACTGTGACCTTGCCCAGCTCGGGGCCACCGGCCACACCCGGCTCCGCAACAGCAACGGCCACGTCACGCTGAGCCTGCCCGCCGATGCCTCCGCCCGCTTCGACCTCGAGACCTCGAACGGCGATATCACCATCACCCCAGGCTTCGGCTCGGTCAGCTACACGAAAAACGAACGCACGCACAAGACCGGCAGTATCGGCTCGGGCGCGGCCGAACTCACCATCAAGACCAGCAACGGCGACATCATCGTCCGACCGCGCTGACCGGTGAATCCCGCGACCCGGCCGGCAGGTCGAAATAGAGAAGGCACAGCAATGTGCGTGGCCCAGGACCCGCCGAACCTGAACGAGCAGATGAAAGGAATAACATGGCAGAAGTGACAGCGGTCTCCGACTCCAACTTCGAACAGGAAGTGCTCAAGGCCGAAGGCCCGGTGCTCGTGGACTTCTGGGCGCCCTGGTGCGGCCCCTGCAAGATGATTGCCCCGGTTGTCGAGAAGCTGGCCGAGCGCTTCGAAGGGCGGCTCAAGGTCTGCAAGGTCAACACCGATGAGAGCCCGCAGACCGCAGGCAAGCTCGGCATCCAGGGCATCCCGACGCTGATGGTGATGAAGGGCGGCCAGGAAGTCGAGCGCCTGGTCGGCTTTATGCCCGAGCCTGCGCTCGTCGAGAAAATCGAACCCCATCTCGGCTGACGTGCCCGGTCAGCCGGACTGCTCCTGCCGCGCCTTGACCGGCGCGGCAGTTCGCAGACTGGCCGAAATCGCCGCGCCCGAACGCGTCCTCACCGACCCGGAACGGCTCGCCGGCTACGCCCGCGACGAAAGCCCGGGCCCACCCCTGCCCCCGGACGTCGCGGTGCTCGTGCGCAGTGCGGAGGAAGTCGCGGCGGTGCTCCGGCTCGCTCGCGACGAGCGCGTCCCGGTCACCCCGCGCGGGCTCGGCACCGGGCTCGCCGGCGGCGCCATCGCCGCGCAGGGCGGCATCCTGCTCTCCACCGAACTAATGAACGAAGAGCCGCAGGTGGACCCGGACAACCTCGTCATCACCACCCGCCCCGGCGTCACCACCGACCGGGTCCGCCGGGCCGCGGCCGAACACGGCCTCTACTACCCGGTGGACCCGGCCTCGCTCGAAGACTGCTCCATCGGCGGCAACATCGCCACCAACGCCGGCGGCGCCCGCGCCTTCAAGTACGGCGTCACCACCCAGTACTTGAGAGGCATCGAAGCGGTCACCCCGGCCGGCGACATCATCCGCTACGGCGGCCGGATTCACAAAAACGTCACCGGCTACGACCTCTGCGCCGCACTCGCCGGCTCCGAAGGCACGCTCGCGGTCGTCACCGAAGCGGTGTTCCGGCTCCTGCCCCTGCCCGCGCACCGGGTTGACCTGCTGATACCATTCGACCGCATCGCCCAGGGCGTCGAACTCATCCTCCGGGTCGTGCGCGACGCCCGGCTCCTGCCCGCGGTCGTCGAGTTCATCGAACGCGGCGGCATCCGGGCCTGCAACACCGTCCTCGGCTCCGGCCTCCCCTTCCCGGACGCCGAGGTCCAGGTCCTCATCGAACTCGAAGGCAACGACCGGGACCAGGTCCTTGCCGACACGGTCCATCTCGGCGAGATGGCGATGAAACTCGGTGCCTCGGAACCGCTCGTCGCCGACAACCCCACCGACCAGGCCCGCATCTGGCATGCCCGGCGCGAACTCGCCAAGACCCTCAAGAAACTCTACTCCGAAGTCGCGGCCGAAGACATCGTCGTCCCGATTGCCCAGCTCCCGGCCACGGTCGCCTTCATCGCCGAACTCGCCCGGCGGCACAAGCTCACCGTCATCCCCTTCGGCCACATCGGCGACGGCAACATCCACGTGGACGTCTGCCGTGAAGGCGACCGCGCGGACTGGCTTCGCGGCAGTGAAGCGTTCTTCGAAGAACTCATCGGATTCGTTCTCGGCCGCGGCGGCCAGGTTACGGCCGAACACGGCATCGGGCTGAAGAAGACCCGCTGGATGAAACGGGCGGTCGGCCCGGCCGAACTTGAGGTGATGCGCGCGCTCAAACACGCCTGGGACCCGGACGGCATCCTCAACCCCGGCAAGGTCCTGCCCGACTGACGGCGCGGGGCATCATCCCTCTCCGCCCGGTGGGCGGCAGGGTATCGCCCGACCTGCTGTACCCCTGCTTCTTGACCGGGCACCGGCCCGGCACTATCCTCAGTCACGATGACGATTGTGCGTGAAGGCATCTCTCTTGCCGAACTCGACGCCATGGCCGGGCGGACCTTCGGCAGTATGGTCAAGGCGGTGGTTGACGTCGAACGCGGCATCATCGCCGTGGACGCCGAGCTCCACTCCGACGAAGAAGCGGCACTGCTGGAGGACGGCTCGGAACAGGGCAACCTCTGGGGCATCAACCTCTACCCCGGCGTGGCCGGCGAGGACTGGATCGAGTTCGACTCGCTCATCAACATCCGGCCCTGGCAGGACAACCGCACCCGCGGCGTCGCCGACCCGGAGCTTCGGGACAGAATCAGGCAGGTCGTCGGCCGGCTTGTCACCCGATGAACTACCAACACAAGGAACTCGCGGCCGGACGCTGGTTCCGGATGAACCTTATCGAGCAACTGGCGAACGCGGGCAGTGAGGTCGAGCGGGCGCTGAAATGGCGGGACAAGGGCAACCGCGAACTCAGCGAACAGGCGGTCGAGCGCGCCCTCGAGCTCCTCACCCTGACCATCACCGACCCGAAGCATCGCACGCGCCTGCGTGAACTCACCCGGGTCCGCGAGACCCTGGCCGACTTCTTCCTCGGCGACAACCAGTACGGCTGTACCGCCGACTCCTGGCGTAGCTACTTCGGCGCATTCGCATACGCCGTCCGGGTCAACAACCGGCCCGGCAACCCGGACGGTACCATCAACCCCGGCAAGGCCCTGCCCGACTCCTGACCCGGCCCGGCCTCTGTCGCAACACCCGCGGGCTCAGACCAACCCTTTCGCCTGATTCGCACGACTGCGACCTGACCGGGCCCGAAGACGAAACCGGTCGGCGCGGGTCGGATTCCCACGAGGCAATAATCCCTTAAGGGATTCAGGGCACAATTCGTCGTCGCATCCTAAGTTGCTGGTAGTATTGATGCTTAACCCATATCCGAATTTCCCCCCTCCCCCATCCC
>DSBX01000138.1 GCA_011049385.1 Caldifarciminota bacterium
GGACCGGACCGATGACGGCGGCCGGCTGGTTGCGAACGGTACCTACTTCTACCGGTTGACGGTGGAAGGTCGTACGGTCGCGGCGAAGTCGGTAGTCCTGAATTAGCGTTTCGACACGCAATCTTGCGGGCCGCCCGTTCGGGCGGCCCGCAGTCTCTTTGTCGGGTGCCGTTCGGGCAGGATAGCAAAGACCGGCCCGCCTGGGCGGGCCGGTCAAGCTCCAGCGACAGGAGTCGAACCTGTAACCCTCCGGTTAACAGCCGGATGCTCTGCCGATTGAGCTACGCTGGAATGGCGCTACGCGAGTCGGCACCGGTTTCTGTTCCCGCGCACAGCTCACGGCAACCTGACAGCGAAGCGACAGGTGCTGGGTCATGTTATCCCGCGTGCTGTCCGAGTCAAGCCGGTTCGCGGCTTGACAACGAGTGCGGTAGGTGAATACTCGGAGCGTGCATTCGCTATGACAATCCATAAGGAGTCTTGATGAGCCATCTGCGCGCGTTGCTCGTGCTGGTCCTGTTGCTGGCCGGCGGCTGTCCGACCCCGGAACCGGCGGTGAGTTTCCGTGAGGTTGCGATGCCGGCATTCACCGAGGAGGAGCTGGCCGCGGCCGAGCCGTTGGAGGTGACCGTTTCGATACCGACCGGCGAGGTCGAGCACCTTGGCGAAGCGGCCGAGGTCGCGGTAACGTTCTCGGACCCGATGGTCGAGCTCGGCGCGGTCCCGGATGCGGTGGGTTTCCCCCTGCTCATTGAACCGGACCTGCCGGGGACCTGTCACTGGCTGGGCAACAGGACGATAGTGTTCCGTCCCGAGGGCGAACTGCCGGCCGCGACCGAGTTCGCGGTCCGGGTGCCACGCGGGGTGCGTTCGGTCGAGGGCCGGATGCTCAAACAGGACCACTTCTTCAGCTTCAGCACCGCCCGGCCGGAGCTGGAATACTCCAGTCCCTGGCACGGGAGCGAGATGGTCCGGCTTGACGCGCCCATCTACCTGCGGTTCAGCATCCCGGTCGAGCCGCGCACCGCGGCGCGTCACATCCGGCTGGTCGAGGACGGCGGTATCACCCGGCGCGTGAGCGTGAGCCGGCCGAAGGCCGGGGCCGGGCCGGACGAGTGGTGGTATTCTGAAGAAGACCTGGACCGGATGCTTCTTGTCCGTCCGGCCCGGGGAATGCGGATAGAGACTTCATATCGGCTGGTACTGGAGGCCGGGTTGCCGGCCCGGGAAGGCAACCGCGGTACCCGGCAGGAGCGGGTCATCGAGTTCCGCACTTTCAACCGGTTCCGGTTCGAGGGCGTAGAGGGTGCCGAAGGTCACCATCCCGAGGACGAGCTGGATTTCCGGTTCTCGAACCCGGTACCCTTGAGCCAGCTTGCCGACAACATCAGTTTCACGCCGGTGGTCAAGGTGCCGGCGCGGTACCTCCGGCAGGACTGGGATACCCGGTACCCTTCGCTCGACCTCGGGCTTCAGCCCGAAATCCGGTACCGGGTCAAGCTGTCGCGCTGGCTGCGGGACGCTTACGGCAACCGCCTGGGTCGAGATGTGACGTTCGAACTCCGGACCGTTTCCTATCGGCCGTCGTTCGGGATGCCGGGCGGGCCCGGGATAGTCGAGAGCGACGGCGAGCTCCTTTACCCGGTGCGGCTGGTGAACGTTGACAGCCTCGGTATCGGGATGAGACGGCTCCGCGCTTCGGAGGTCGTGCCCTTCTGGCGCTCGGCCTATGATTCCTACGACGGCAGTCGGCCCTGGCAGAGAGAAGGTTTCTTCAGTCACCGCCGGGTGTGGCGCCCGGGGCTGGAGCGCAACCGGCGGGCGCTGATACCGATCAGGCTCGAACCGGGCCTGGGCGGCGTCTCGTCCGGCTTCCTGTTCATCGAGCTTGACGGCGGCGCGGATTTCGACCGCTGGCGGCGCTACTCGCGGGCGTTCCTGCAGGTCACGCCCTACGGTTTGACCGGCAAGTTCGCGCCCGAGAACGGCGTTGTGCTGGTGACCCGGCTGAGCGACGCCGGGCCGGTGGCGGGCGCGGAACTGGAACTGCGCGACGACGACAACCGCCTGCTCTGGACCGGCAGGAGCGGGCCGGACGGAACCGCGGAACTGCCCGGCTGGCAGACGCTGGGACTGCGGCCACGCAGTCGCTGGTCGAGCCCGCGGATGTGGCTGTTCGCGCGGGGCGCGGACGGCGACGCCTTCGTGCATTCGGAGTGGGGCACCGGCATCCAGCCCTGGGAGTTCGGGGTCAGCTTCGACTGGTACCCGGACCCGACCCGGCCCGAGGCCTTCCTGTTCACCGAGAAGGGCCTCTACCGCGCGGGCGACACGGTGCGGGTCAAGGGGATGGTGCGCTCCCGGCGGCTCGGCCGCTGGGTCGTGCCTGCGGCGGGCAGGGGTTGGGTGCGGGTCAGTGACCCGCGCGGCGAGGAGGTCTTCCGCCGCGAACTGGGGCTGAACGAGTTCGGCGCCTTCGACCTGACGGTGCCGCTCAGGTCGGACGCGGTGTCGGGCTGGTATTCGGTCAGCTACGAACTGGGCGATGAGGAGTTCCACGGCTCTTTCCGGGTCGAGGCGTACCGGCCGGCGGAGTTCGAGGTCAAGGTTGAGTCCGAGCGCGACGAGTACGTCGCGGGTGACGAACTCCGCGCCGCCATTGAGGCGCGCTACCTGTTCGGCGCGGCGATGGCCGGGGACGAGGTGGATTGGTCGGTCAGCCTGAGCCCGGACTGGTACGTGCCGCCGGGGTTGGACGGCTTCAACTGGGGGCCGGAGATGGAGGAGATGCCGTATGAATACCGGCGGCTTGCCTCCGGGGCCGGGTCCCTCGACGACGCGGGCCGGTTCGCGGTCCGGACCCGGCTCAACCCGGGCGCGGGCCCGCGCAGTTACCGGGTGAACGTGGAGGCTACGGTCACCGCCCGGAACCGGCGGCAGATCGCCGGTCGGGGGAGCTGGCTCCTGCACCGGGCCGAGTTCTACGCCGGGGTCCGGGTCAAGGACCCGTTCGTGACCGTCGGCGACAGCGCCGGGTTCGAGTTCGTCACGGCCCGGCCCGACGGCACGCCGGAGCCGGGACAGAACCTGAGCGTGACCGTCTACCGCCGGGTCTGGCATTCGGCACGCAAGGCCCAGACCGGGGGCAGGTACGGCTGGCTGAGCGAGCCCAGGGACGAGAAGGTCGCATCGTTCCGAATCCGCACCGGCGCGACACCGGAACGGCGCAGTTACCGGCCGAACCGGCCCGGGCTGTACTGGCTCAAGGTCGAGGGCCGGGACCGGCGGCGGAACCCGGTGCGCGCCGACGCGACGTTCTGGGTCGCGGGCCCGGGCGAGGCCTCCTGGCTGATGAAGGACGACGACCTGCTCGAACTGGTCCGGGACCGGCCGAACTACCGTCCCGGCGATACCGCCCGGATTTTCGTCAAGTCGCCCTGGCAGGATGTCCGGGCGCTGGTGACGGTCGAGCGCGAGCAGGTCATTGACCGGTTCCAGGTGGACATCAAGGGCAATGCCGAGTACGTCCGGATGCCGGTTCGGGCCGAGCACGCGCCCAACGTCTTTGTGTCGGTGATGCTGTTCAAGGGCCGGACCGCGGATGCCGGTTTCGGCGACGAGGGGCAGGACCTGGGCAAGCCGGCGTTCCGGGTCGGCTACGTCGAACTGCCGGTCGAGGCCGAATCGCGGCGACTGCAGGTCAAGCTCAATCCCGGGCGGGACGAGTACGAGCCGGGCGATACGGTCGAGCTCGACATCTCGGTCCGGCGCGCGGACGGCAGTCCGGCCCGGGCCGAGGTCACGGTCGCGGTCGTTGACCTCGGGGTGCTTCGGCTCATCGGGTTTGAAACACCGGACCTGTTCGGGGTGTTCTACGCGCCGAGGCGGCTGTCGGTCGCGACGGTCGAGTCGCGCCTGCACGTCGTCGGCCAGCGCAATTACGGACAGAAGGGGCTGGTGGCCGGCGACGGCCTCGTGCGCGACGTCGGAGCCGCGGAGGCGGAGCAATTCGGCGGCCGGTTCCGGGAGAAGTTCCTAGAGACCGCGCTCTGGCTGCCGGCGGTCCGAACCGGCGCGGACGGCCGGGCGCGGGCGAGGCTGGTCCTGCCCGATAACCTGACGACCTGGCAGGCGATGGCGGTGGCGGCGACGGTCGAGGAGTTCGGTTCCGGCGAGGCCCGGTTTCGGGCCAACAAGCCGCTCCTGCTCGCGCCCTCCCTGCCGCGCTTCATGCGGCCGGGTGATGAGTTCCGGGCCGGAGTGATGGTGCACAACCGGACCGACCGCGAACTCGAGGTGGAACTCCGGGCCCGGGGCAGCGGCGCGGCGGCGCTCGGCGGCAATGCCGTGCGCCGGGTAAAGGTCAGGCCGGCGGAGCCGGTCGAGGTGCTGTTCGACTGGCGCTGTGTCGGCGAGGGCGCGGCCGAGGTGTCGTTCGAGGCCGCTTCCGGCGCGTACCGCGACGCGCTCAGACTGCCGCTGGCGGTGCGCAACCCGCCGATCGTCGAGGCGGTCGCGCTCTACGAGCACACCACCGACACGCTGACCATCCAGCGGCTGAACCTGCCCGCCGACGCGCTGGCCGGGGTCGGGGGACTGGAGATAACCGCCTCGGCATCGGGCCTGGCCGGGCTTGAGCGCGGGCTCGAGTACCTGCGGACCTACCCGCACGATTGCCTCGAACAGCGTCTGAGCCGGGCCCTGCCGTTCATCGTCGGGGAGACGCTCATCAACGACTTCGGGCTGTCCGAACTCCGGGGCGATGCGCTCCGCAAGTTCGTCCGGGAACAGCTCGCACCGGTCGGCCGGTATCAGGACGCTTCGGGCGGGTTCCGGTTCTGGCCGGGCGAGGACACCCGGGGGCCGGTTTCGCCCTACCTGTCCGCGTACTCGATGTACGTGCTGGGCCGGGCGCGGGCGGCCGGTTACGCGGTGGACGAGCGGGTCGCGGCGCTGGGCCGGGCCTGGCTGCTCAACTGGCTCAACTACTCCGGTACCGGCGGCGACTGGCCCTACTCGGTGGACGAGCGGCTGACCACCCGGGCGCTGGCGCTCGATGCGCTCTCGCTCTGGGATGCGGATGTCATCGGCGGTCTCAACCTGCTGGCCGGGCAGGCGGACCAGCTCTCGGTCTTCGGCAAGGCGCACCTGCTCCGGGCCCTGACCCGGTCCGGCGCGGGCCGGGCGGCCGGGGACCTCGTCGCGCAGGCGCTGTTCAACAAGCTCAAGCTGTCGCCGACGACCGCGCATTTCGAGGAAGGCGCCGAAGGCGGCTGGCTCTGGCATTCCAACGTCCGGACGACCGCGGCCGCGCTCGAAGCGTTCATCACCGCCCGGGGCGAGTTCGAACACGCCGACAAGGTGGTGCGCTGGCTGGTGAGCGAGCGTCGGGCCGGCCGCTGGCGGACGACGCAGGAGAATGTCTACGTCTTCGACGCGCTCGCCGCCTACTACCGGCAGTACGAGCGGGTTTCGCCCGATTTCGAGTTCGCGGTGCGGCTGGCCGGCCGCGAGGCGCTGGCCGGTGAGTTCCGGGGCCGGACCCTGCGTACCAGCCGGGCGTTCCTGCCGATGAGCGAGCTGGCGTCAGGGCCGGCCGCGGCCGAAATCCGCAGGCAGGGCCCGGGCCGGCTCTACTACGGGCTCCGGCTCAGCTACGCACCGACCGGCGAGCTCAAGCCGCGGAGCGAGGGGTTCACCATCGAGCGTACGGTCCGGCCGGTCGAGGGCCGGGGGATCGGCTTCGCGCGGGGGCGGGAGTACCTGGTGACGCTGACCGTCCGTACCGACCAGCAGAGGCTCTACGTCGTGCTCGATGACCCGTTGCCGGCCGGCTTCGAAATCGTCAACACCTCGTTCGCGACCGAGAGCCGCGAGCTGGCCGGCCGTCTCGGTGAGGCCCGGGCCGCGGAGCCCGGTTCCTACTGGTGGGGCGGGTTCGACCACGAGGAGATCTACGACGACCGCTACGTGCTCTTCGCGACCTCGCTGGCCGCAGGGACTCACGTCAAGACCTATATGGTCCGGGCGCTGACGCCGGGCCGGTTCCTCGCGCCGCCGGCAAAGGTGGAGGAGATGTACGCGCCTGAAGTCTTCGGCTACACCGGCCAGCAGGTCATCAGGGTCGAATAGCGGATGAAAGGGTGGTCCGGGTTCATCGCCGGTTGCCGAACGGCGGCGGTCGGTCGGTGGGCGGAAAGGCTCGGCATTGGCCTTGCCGCGGTCGCGGTCCTGCCGCCGGGGCTGCTGTTCGTCGTCCTGCTCGGCTACCTGGCCCTGCCGGTCTCCCGCTCGGCCCTGCGCGGGGATGACCTGCGCTCGCTGGAGCTGACCGACCGTCACGGCGAGGTCCTGCGGGTGGTGCGCTCAACGCCGTGGGGAATCGCGCACTGGGTCGAACTCGGCGAGATGGGGCCCTACCTGCCCGGGTTCGCGGTCGAGGTCGAGGACCGGCGGTTCTACCGGCATCGCGGGATTGACCCGGTCGGCCTGGCCCGGGCCGCGCTGGCCAACCTCCGCGCCGGGCGGGTGGTGGCGGGCGGCTCGACTATCACCCAGCAACTCGTCCGCAACCTTGACCCCGGCGGCGCGCGCACCCCGACCGCGAAGCTGTCGGAGGCGCTGAAGGCAGTCCGGCTTGAGCTCCACGCGGACAAGCGGACGATTCTCGAAGCCTGGCTCAACCGCGTACCATTCGGCCACGGGACCTGGGGCGTCGAGGCGGCAAGCCGGCGTTACTTCGGCCGGAGCGCGCGCGAACTGTCGCCGGCCCAGGCCGCCTTTCTCATCGCGATGGCTCGGGCTCCTTCCGGCTACGACCCCTACCGGCGTTACGCCCGGGCGCTCGGCCGCCAGCGGGTCCTGCTTGCGACCCTGCATCGCCGGGGCCGGCTCAGCGGTTTCGAATACGAACAGGCGCTGGCCGAGACGGTGAGGGTCGCCCGGCCCCGGGACCGGTTCTTCGCCCCGCACTTCGCGGATATGGTACTGGCCCGCGGTCCGGGACTGGTGAAGAGCCGCGAATCCCTGCGCACCGCGCTGGACCTGTCGCTCCAACGCGTCTGCGAGGACCTGCTCGAACGCCAACTCGACCTGCTGGCCGGCAACCGGGCGACCAACGGCGCGCTGGTCGTGCTCGACCGGCGCAGCGGTGACGTGCTGGCGCTGGTCGGTTCCCGCAATTGGTTCGACCCGGACGAAGGGCAGGTCAATGCCTGCCTCAGCCCGCGCCAGACCGGATCCGCGGTCAAGCCTTTCGTCTTCGCGCTCGGCTTCGAGGCGGATATGAACCCGGCGACGATCCTGCCTGATCTGCCGACCTGGTTTGACGAGGCCGGGGGCAGGTATCGGCCGGTCAACTTCGACCGTGAGTGGCGCGGGCCGGTGCCGGCCCGCACCGCGCTGGCGAGCTCGCACAACATCCCGGCGGTGCGGGTGCTGGAAGCGGTCGGGCCGGACCGCCTGCTCGGCTTCCTGCGCGCGGCCGGCGCGACCACACTCAAGAGGCCGGCACGGCACTACGGGCTGGCGCTCGCGCTCGGGGTCGGGGACATGGCCCTGCTTGAACTGACCAACGCCTACCGGGTGCTGGCCAACCTCGGCGAGTACGGGCCGGTGCGCCTGCTTGCCGACGAGGAACTGCCGGAGCCTCTGCGCCTGCTCAGTCCGGAAGCGGCCTGGCTGGTGACCGACATCCTGTCCGACAACCACGCCCGGGCTCCGGGTTTCGGCGAGTTCTCCTGTCTGGACCTGCCATTTCCCTGCGCGGTAAAGACCGGCACGTCAAAGGACTACCGCGACAACTGGGCAATCGGCTACACCAGCGACCATGTCATCGGGGTCTGGGTCGGGAACTTCGACGGCAGCCCGATGCGCGGCGTGTCCGGGGTCAGCGGCGCCGGGCCGCTGTTCCGGGATGTGATGCTGGCGGCACAGCGGGCCGAGCCGGACCGGTTCGAGGTTCCGGCCGGTATCGTGTCAATGCCGGTCTGCCCGGCTTCGGGCGTGAGGCCGGGCCCGCACTGCCCGACCGCGGTCAGCGAGCGGTTCATCCGGGGCCGGGAGCCGCGGGCCGAATGCCGGGTGCACCGGCTGGTTCCCTTCGACCGCTTATCCGGTCGCCCGGTCGCCGAGGTCGTGGACAGCGCCGGGCTGGACTGGCAGGTTGTCGAGCAGCATCCGCCCGAGTACCGGGCCTGGCAGGAGAACCCCGGCCCGCTCCTGCCCGCGGACGATGGCGGTGCGGTGCGGGCGGCCCTGCCCGCGGTGCTGTTCCCGGATGACGGCGCGGTGTTCAAGCTGGACCCGGACCTCACCCGGCAGGCTCAGGCGGTGCGGCTCCGGGCCGCGGTGCCGGACGGCGCGGCCCGGAGCCGCACCGCCTGAGCCTGCCGGGTGA
>DSBX01000027.1 GCA_011049385.1 Caldifarciminota bacterium
GCCGGCCGCGCCCTTGGAGCCACTGAGCAGAATGAGTGCGGGCTCTCACGTCGGACGTGAATCGGACCGGGAGGAGAGGAAAACCGCCGAAGGACGACAAAGGAGAGGAAGTGGTTGAGCGGTCAAGTGGTCCAGTGGTCAAGTGAAGGAACCGGAAGTAACCGCCGATGCTTCGCCCGAAGGGCGAGAGCCCGCACGCCGATGGACGCCGATGGACGCGGAGCGGACGGATTCCTAAACCACGGAGACACTGAGCGGAGGGAGGTCCGGGCAGGATTGCAGATTGCAGAATGCAGACTGCAAAGTGCAGAATGCAGGAGGAAGTAACCGCCGATGGACGCCGGGGGAGGGGAAGTGGTCAAGTGGTCCGATGAGGAGTGGTTACCGGTGTGTTCACATGGCGGCCCTGGCGGTTCAGCTTCCGGTCTGCCGGTCGCTTGCGTCCGCGCGTGGAGCGGCTATCTTTCCGAGTGGATGATCTGCTGGTCCGCCCGGCGGAGATCGCCGATTATGACCGTATCTGCGAGTTGGCCGCGCAGATGGACCGGATGCACCGGGAGGTCCTGCCCGACCGGTTCCGAGAGCCGGACGGGCCGAACCGGGCGCGCGATTATGTCGCGAGCCTGATTGCGGACCCGGACACTTTCCTGGTCGTGGCCGCGGTGCGCGGCACGGTGTCAGGCCTGATCAACTGCGGGTTGGGACGGTCGCCCGAGGTGCCGGTGAAACGTTCTCGCCGATTCCTGAAGGTGCGCGGACTGGTGGTGGACGAGGCACGGCGGCGGCAGGGCGTCGGCGGCGCTTTGCTCGACGCGGCGATGAACTGGGCGAAGGAACGCGGAGCCGAGGAGGTGCAACTCAGCGTCTACGAGTTCAACGATGCCGCGGCCGCGTTCTACCGGAGCCGCGGTTTCGTGCCGCTGGACCGGCGCTTCGTCCGTTCGCTCGATGCGGCGCGGGGTGGCGGGTGACGGCCGGCCGGAAGGTGGTGCCGACCGCGCTGGGCCGGGTCGTTATCGAGTGGCAGGACGGGCCGCGGGTGGTGCGCATTCTCCTGCCCGGCGAGGCGGGGACGGGACGGGCGTCGGGTCCGGGCCATCCGGCGGTTGACCGGCTGGCGCAGGATATCCAGCGCGCGCTTGCCGGCAGGCCGGTCGCTTTCGGGTCGGACCTGCTCGCGCTTGATTGGTGTCCGGCGTTCCAGCAGGCTGTGCTTCGGGCCACGGCGGTCATTCCGCGCGGCCGGGTCAGTACCTACGGCCGTCTTGCCGAGAAGCTGGGAAGACCGGGCGCGGCCCGGGCGGTCGGCAATGCGCTGGCCCGCAATCCGTTTCCGGTGGTGATTCCCTGCCACCGGGTCGTGCGCTCGGACGGCGGTATCGGCGGATTTGGCGGCGGCGTGGCGATGAAGCGCGCGTTGCTGGTGATGGAGGGCGTCGAAGTCGGCGCCGACGGCCGGGTGCGGCCCGAGTCTGCCTGCTGAGCGCGGTTACTTCCGGCCGGACCGCGGAGGTCGGCGGTCCGTCGCGAACCAGCGGCGGAAGCGGAGTTTGATGACGAGCCAGAACGCGGACCAGATTATCTTCTTCGACATCTTCGAGACCCCGGCCTGTCTTTCGGTGAAGACAATCGGCGTCTCGGTGAGCCGGAGTCCCTTGCGCCAGATGGCGAAGACGATTTCGATCTGGAACCCGTAACCCTGCTGTTTGAGCGCGTTGAGGTCAATGGCCTCGAGCGCGCGGCGGGAGTAACCCTTGAAGCCGGCGGTGAGGTCCCGGACCGGGCAGCCGGTGCCGAGCCGGGCGTAGATGGACGCGCCGTAGGAGAGGAGCAGGCGTTTCATCGGCCAGCGGACGATGCTGATGCCGTCGCAGTAGCGCGAGCCGATGACAAGGTCGTAGTCGCGCAGGAGCCGGAGCATCTCGGGCAGTTTCTCGGGCGGGTGTGAGAAGTCGGCGTCCATTTCGAACAGGTAGTCATAGCCGTGTTCGAGGCCCCACTTGAAGCCGGCGATGTAGGCGGTGCCGAGCCCGAGCTTGCCCGGCCGGCGCATCAGGTGGACCCGGGGGTTGCCGCCGGTGATGGGCTCGACGATGTCGCCGGTGCCGTCGGGCGAGTTGTCGTCAATGACGAGGATTTCGATTTCCGGGGACTGGGCGAGCACAACCTCGATTATCCGGGCGATGTTCTCCTTCT
This sequence comes from Caldifarciminota bacterium, assembly GCA_011049385.1. Lineage (GTDB taxonomy): Bacteria > Hydrothermota > Tepidihabitantia > Tepidihabitantales > Tepidihabitantaceae > DSBX01. The sequence goes on from DSBX01000027.1 coordinate 2,197, forward strand.
CGTTGAAGGTCGGGATGCAGATAAGCGTACGCGCCACGAGGAATGATATGGGACGTTCGTCCGAAGTCAAAGAGCAGAGGAGGCGGCCCGGCGACCGGTCGGCTTCGTCCCGAGGGAACCGGGTGGTCTTGCAGTCGGCCGGGGCACGGGTAGACTGGCGGATGCGATTCAGCAAGTCGGCATTGGTTCCATTGTTCCTCGCGGCCGCGAGCGCAGTTCTTCTCGCGGCCCAGACCGGCCGGTTGACCGGCAGGGTGCTCGACAGCCGGACCGGTCAGGGTCTGCCGGGCGCGAGCGTCGTCGTGGTCGGTACCGAGAAGGGCGCGGCCGCCGATGCGCACGGATTCTACATCGTGCTCGACCTGCCGGTGGGCCGCTACGACATCGAGGTGGCGATGGTCGGGTATCGCTCTCTGGCTTTGACCGACGTCCTGGTCGAGTCGGACCGGACGACGCGGCAGGACTTCCGTCTTGCCGAGACCGCGGTGCCGGTGCCGGGCGTGGTCGTGCGGGCCGAGCGGCCGATGGTGTCGAAGGAGGTGACCGCGGCCCGGTTCGCGGTCCAGCGTGACCGGATTGCCTGGCTGCCCGGAGACCGGCTCAGCCAGTTGCTGGTCTTCGCGCCCGGGGTGGCACGGACCGAATCGTCTTACCACGTCCGGGGCGGACGGGCGTCCGAGGTGGACTACCTGATTGACGGGGTGAGTGTCGTTGACCCGCTGACCGGCGAGTTCGGCATCGAGCTGGCCCGGGGCGTGGCCGACGAGGTCGTGTTCATGCCCGGCGGTTTCTCGGCCGAGTACGGCCGGGCGATGTCCGGCGTCATCAACATGATCACCGTCAACCCGGCGCAGGAGCTCAGGGCCTCGTACCGGGCCCGGACCGAGCGGTTCATGCCCCGGTACTACGATTTCGGCTATGCCGACCAGGGTGTCCAGGTCCACCTGCCCGCAGGCGGCCGGGTGCGGACGGTGTTCAACGTCGGCGCGACGACGACCGACGACTGGGACCCGCGGCTCTTCCCACTGCCGCACAAGAACCGGGCCGACTACTCGCTCTACGGCAAGCTGGTCGCCGAGCCGACCGGACAGTTGCGGCTGACCGCTTCGGCCGCGCTGGCTCGTTCCGGGTTCGATCGGTACAAGTCCGAGTGGGGGCTGATTCTCGACGACTACCGGTCCGACGAGCGCAGGGGAGACCTGCTTGTCGGTCGGTTGAGGTGCCCTTCCTGCCCAAGCGATATGTCAGCTACGCGAACGTTGACTATGCCCGGCTGACCGGGGCCGAGTTCATCGTCGAGGTGCGGCGGCCGTGGCTCGGGACCAGGCTCTCCTACACCCGGTCCTGGGCGTTCGGCACCAGTTCACACGCCAACCAGCATTATTACGATTTTCTGCTTCGGGGCGATACCGCGCCGATGGTCGAGTACCCGCTCGATTTCGACCAGCGCAACCGGTTCTTCCTCGAAATCGGCCTGACCCCGCCGGAACGGGCGACCGGCATCGGCTGGCTTGACCTTGCGCTCGACCGGAGTGCCCTGCACCTGCTCGGATACCTGGGGAACGGCTTCCCGTACACCGAGCCCCAGGAGAAGCGCGACCCGAAGACCTGGAACACCCGGCTCTCGCCCTGGCGGTCGAATGTGGACGCGGTGGCGACCAAGGGGTTCCGCTTCGGCCGCGTCGAACTCTCGTTCATTGCCGAACTGCTCAACGTGCTCGACATCCGTGATATCCTCTACGTCTACCCGACTTCGGGCAAGCCCAACACCGACAACCAGGCGCCGAACCGGGCCGACCCGATGTTCTGGCGCACCGGCGAGAACGCGATGCGGTTCGGGGACCCGGACTATGACCCGCGGCGCGACCTGAACCACGATGGGTTCCTGACCCAGTACGAAGAGTACTTTGCCACCTGGCGCTACCACCGGGCCTCGATAGACTGGGTCAACAACTACGGGCCGCCGCGCCGGGCCCGGCTCGGGTTCGAGATCGGCTGGTAGCAGGGTCGGTGCCCGCCGGTTTGACCGCTCTGCGCGGTCGGGTATAATGTTATCGTGTTCGCTGGACAGGAGGGAATCGCGGTTGACCTTACGGACGCAGGCGGTCGTACCGACTGTGCCTCTACTCGTTCTGTCCCCACGCGCGCTAATCGGGCGCGATGCGTGGTCGCAGTCGGCCTGAAGGACCGGCCGCAGGACAGGATGCAGGAGCAGAAGGTACGTCTTTCCGCATCATAGCAGTCGCGGTTCCGCAAGCAAGGGAGGAAGTATGAATCGCTACCGTTCAAGACTGCGCGGCGCGGTCACCGGGCTCATCGGTACCTTCGGCGCGGTCCGGTGCCGGGAAGGGGAGCAGGACGACCGCGGTGATGTCCGTGCGCCGGGCCCGGTCACCCGGCTACCCGGCTACCCGAGCATGTTTCTCGAAGCGGCATCACGCTCGACGCGGTCCGTTATGCTTGACGTGTTGAGCGCGGAGTGTCGGCCAGTTCTATGCTTTCGACAATGAGTTCGCGGCCGGAGATGACCTCGGCCCCGGCGTTGCAGGCACAGATGTCGGCGAGTTCTGAGAACTCGCGGTTGCAGTGCGGACAGCGAAGGACCAGCGGCACGGCGCGGAATTCCAGCGTCGCGTTCTCGGCCGGGGTGCCGGCCTTGAGCTGGTCGAAGTAGTGCTGGACGCAATCGGGCACCACGCCCGCCTCACGGCCGACGGCCAGGGTTATCCGGGTGATGCGGGACGCGTGTTCTCGCCCGGCCGCGGCCAGGACGAGGTTGAGCATGCTCCGGGTGATGGCGGCTTCGTGCAAGATATGAGTCGGCCCGGGATTCAGGACGAGTGGGCCCTAAGCCCCGGGCTTGTTCTTACCGGATACTCTCGAGCATCTTCTTCGCGACGGTGTCGCTCGGCATGCGCTGGAGCCAGTCGAGCAGGACCTGCCGTGCTTTGACGGTGTCGTTGAGGTCTTCGAGGTAGAACCGGTACAGCGCCTGCACCGGCTCGGGCCGGTTCGGCGCGGCCTGCACCGCCTCGACGTATTCGCGCTCGGCCTGCGACGTTTCGCCCTTGCCCTGGAGCGCCATGCCCCGTCTCATCGTCAGTTCGGGGTCGGTGAAACCGAGTGCCTCGATCGAATCAATGTAGGCGACGGCGTTGGCGTAGTCGTGGTTGAGCTGGGCGAAGATCGAGAGATGATAGAATAGCGGCACCCGGCGCTGGTCGTCGAGCGGGAAGTCCATCGCCCGGGTCAGTATCTCCTGTGCCTTGCGGGTCTGGCCGAGCCGGTGGTACTCGTTGGCAAGCGCGAGGTAGCTGGCGGCGTAGTTGATGAGCAGACCGCGGGTGTTGTCGTCCTTCTCGACGTTCGGGTCGAGCATCGAGTTCATCTTGTAGACGTTGAAGAGCAGGTCGTGGGTGCGCTCGGCGTCAACCTGGTTGTGGCCGAAGGTGGGCACGACCCGGTTGACCAGGCCTTCGAGCATCAGGTAACCGTCGAAGTCGCGGAGATTGTCGGTCGAGACCGTTGTCGCGAAGTAGACCGGTCGCTGAGGTTCGTAGCCGCGGCCGAAGACCTTCTCCTTGAACGCCGCGCTGGGTGAGGCGTAATCGTCCGGCCAGGTGAGCTGGACGCCGGCGGCGGTGGCGACGATGTCCCGCATCATGATGTCCTTGAGCAGGAAGGTGCGGCCCTCATCGCCGATGAAGCCCTGGGGCAGGCGCTCGATTTCGTCAACGGTGAAGGATATCGGCGCGCCCCACTCCTTGAGCTGTTGGCAGTACCAGACGGTGTTGAGCAGGGAGAGGTTGGCGACCGCGACGTTCTTGCCGAACTCGGGGTCGAGGTCGGCGACGACCGAGGGCACTTCCTGCATGAACCAGAGCGGAAAGGTATCGTTGTCGCCGTTGGTGAAGATGACGGTCTTCTCGCCCGGGCAGGAGACGAGCATGTTGTAGCCGTACTCGGCCGGGATCCAGTTGTGGCGGCGGGTGACGTCCCGGTAGTTGAGGAACATCGGCACGAAGCCGTAGGCAACGGTCGCGCCCGAGACCAGCCAGATGATTATCTTGCGGCCCTTGGACGCATCCACCAGCCAGCGCAGGAAGGCATAGGCGCCGACGCCGATGAAGATGGTGTAGAACACGAAGGAGAAGGCGTAGAAGTAGTCGCGCTCGCGCACCTCTCGGAACTGGAGATGAGGCCGGGGGTCGGAAGGCGAGTACTTCAGGTTCAGGTAGACGATGAGCCCGAGCGAGGCGACGAGGAACGCGAGGAAGATCAGCACGAAGGACTTCTTCTCGTGCTTGAATTGGTGCCACATTCCCCACAGGCCGAGAAGCGGCGGGAAGATGCCGAGGAGCGCAGGCCAGCGCACGCCGAGGAAGATGTCGAAGTAGCGCTCTCCGCCCCACTGCCAGAGGAAGTAGCGGAGGTAGAACTTGATCTGTTCGAAGACCCCGATGAACAGGCTGAAGGTCGGGTTGGTGCCGATGCGGTAGTCATTCTCGGTCAGGAACTGGGTCTTGCGGGGCAGAAGCCGCATCGGGTCGTACTGCTCGCGACGGAGCACGCTGACGAAGGCCTCCCAGTTGGACGGGTCAACCTCGTTGATCCGCGGCCCGACTCCGGAGCGGACGAGCATGATGAACTGGACCGAACTGGCGACCATCATCACGCCCAGCATCAGTCCGACGTAGAGCAGGTTGAGCCGGCCCTGGGTGTGGAGCCAGTACAGGTAGCCGGCAAACAGGATCACGAAGAGTACGAGCAGAACCGGGGCTTCGACCCACATCTCGAGGAACGCGACCAGCGGCGTGGCGAGGAAGAGCACGGTGTTGTCCATCATGTCGCCGCCCGAGGCGACGAACCCGACCCCGACCGCGCCGACGAGCAGCAGCAGTCCCCAGATCAGCGAGGCGGTCGTGTCTGAGCGCTCCATCAGCCGAACGCCGAAGAAGACCGCTCCGAGCATGACCGCGGCGATGAAGAGCTTGAACACCACCGCTTCGCCGCCGCCGTCCGGCATTGCGACGACGGTCACCAGCGTGAGCAGGCCAAGGGCGAATTCGAAGAGGCGGAGCTGGAGGATGGCCTGCCGGTTCACCAGGAGACAGAAGATGAGGACCGAGAAGACGACAATCATCGGCGTGAAGTGAATGCCGGTGGAGAGGAAGAGCAGGAATATCGCCAGCAGGACGAGGCGGTTGTCCGCGGTGCCGGATTCGGTGCGCACCCGCCAGCGCATCGCCATGTAGAGGACCGCCAGCGCCACCGTCGCCGACGGCCCGTAGACCTCGGCCTCGACGTTGTTGTCCCAGAAGCTGAAAGCGAAGGCGCACATCAGCGCGCCGAAGACCCCGGCGACGTGTTTGAGCCAGGGGTGCTTGTCGCGCTGGCGGTAGATGGTGATGAGTTGGACGGTGATCAGGTAGATGAGCGCGCAGGCGAGCGCACCGAAGAGCACACAGATGAAGTTGACCCGGAAGGCGATTTCCGGGTTCAGGGGCAGAAGCGTAAAGAGCCGACCGATGGCGACGTAAAGCGGAGTGCCGGGTGGGTGGGGAATACCGAGCACGTAAGAGGCGGCGATGAACTCGCCGCAGTCCCAGAAGGCCGAGGTCGGGGCGACACTGTAGAGGTACACGCCGAAGACAACGGCGAAGACGGCGCCGAAGAGGATGTGGCGAACCCGGTTGTCGGTCAGGAAGCCGGGCGGTCCGGATGTGGCGTCGTGGGGCAGACGCTGGTCAGTCATCAATCAGTTCTCCTCTTGTACCGGCCAAGACGCCGGGAATCGTAAGATACTCCATATCATCCGCCCGCGCCTAGGGGGCGGGTGCGGCGGCTGAAAGCCGCGCGATATTATACTTGAGTTGAGTCGGAGTCAAATCCACCAGTAGCCGGCCCCGGTTGGCGAGGGTGATGCGTCCGCTGGACTCGGAGACGATTACCGCGGTAGCGTCGGTCAGCGTTGCGATGCCCAATCCGGCACGATGGCGCATGCCGAGGAAACCGTTGCGGTAGGTCACGTCGGAGAGGGGCAGGGTGCAACCGGCCGCGACCAGCCGGTCGCCGGCGA
>DSBX01000191.1 GCA_011049385.1 Caldifarciminota bacterium
ATACCGAACGGTATCATTGCCCCGGCGAAATTCGAGCCGGGAAGGGGAGGAAAGGGGTCGAGGGGTCTAGGGGTCTAGGATTCGAGTGAGAGGTTTGGGAATCAGGGGACAGGTTTGATGTCAAGCCGGTCATGTCCCCCGATTCCCCCGGCGTCCATCGGCGGTTGCTCCGTCCTCTTCCGACGTTCTCTCTGCCCGCTCTGTGTCTCCGCGGTTCTTCATCCGCGTTCCTTCGCCTGGCCACCCGGCCACCCTGCCACTTCGTCACGTTCCTCTCCCCGCGTGCGGCTTGACTTCTGCCCGGCGTCGGCTAGTTTGAGGTCGTGGATGAGCTGTCCCTGCGCTACGGGTTGAACCCGCACCAGGTCCCGGCCCGGGCTTTCGCGGCCGACGGCCGTCTGCCTTTCCGAATACTCGGCGGCCGGCCCGGCTACGTCAACCTGCTCGACGCGCTGAATTCGTGGCAACTGGTGCGCGAGCTCGGAACGCTTTCCGGCCTGCCCGCCGCCGCTTCGTTCAAGCACGTCAGCCCGGCCGGCGCCGCGCTCGGCCTGCCGCTGTCCGATGAGCTGGCGCGCTCCTGCGCGGTGAAAACCGACGGCCTGTCGCCGCTGGCCTGCGCCTATGCCCGGGCCCGGGGCGCGGACCGGATGTCGTCGTTCGGGGACTGGGCCGCGTTCAGCGAGCCGGTGGACGAGCCGACCGCGCGCCTGCTCCGGCGCGAGGTTTCCGACGGTTGCATCGCGCCCGGCTACGAACCCGCCGCGCTCGCCCTGCTCCGGGAAAAGAAGGGCGGCGGCTACCCGGTGCTGGAGATGGACCGGGACTGGACCCCGCCCGAACTGGAACGGCGCGAGGTCTTCGGCGTGACGCTGGAACAGCGGCGTAACGACGCGGCCATCGGCCCGGCCCTGCTCGACCGGGTCGTGACCCGCAACCGGGAACTGCCTGAAGCCGCCCGGCGCGATATGCTCGTCGCGGCGGTGGTGCTCAAGTACGTCCAGTCGAACTCGGTCTGCGTCGTCCGCGAGGGGCAGGTCATCGGCGTCGGCGCGGGCCAGCAGTCGCGGATTCACTGCACCCGCCTCGCCTGCGCCAAGGCGGACAAGTGGCTCCTGCGCCTGCACCCGCAGGTACTGGGCCTGCGCTTCCGCAAGGGCGTGAGCCGCGCCGACCGCGCGACCGCGGTTGACCTGTATCTCGAGGAGGACGCGACCGCGCCCGAACTGGACGCCGCGCGCGGGCTGTACGAACAGGAACCGGCGCCGCTCGAACGCGCCGCCCGGCAGGAGTGGCTGGCCCGCTTCCCGGGTGCGGTGCTGGGCTCGGACGCGTTCATCCCGTTCCGGGACAACATTGACCGGGCCGCACGCTCCGGGGTCGGCTTCGTGGTCCAGGCCGGCGGCTCGACCCGCGACGATGATGTCATCGCCGCGGCCGACGAATACGGTATGGCAATGGTCTTCACCGGCCTGCGGCTGTTTCATCATTAGCCGGCCGGGAACATAACAGACAGGAGGAAAGATGAACGAAATCAGCGGCAGTGACGCGATGGTACAGGCGGCAAGAACCAACGCCCGCGGCGCGAGGGGCTGGCTGAAGTTCCTCGGTATCCTGAGTATCATCGGCGGCGTGTCGTATGTGCTGACCGTGGTCGGCATCATCAGCGGCGCGATAATGATCTGGGTCGGCGTGCTCCTGCTTCAAAGCGGCGGCCAGGCCGCGCTCTACGCCGAGCGCGGCGACGCCGCCTCGCTGGCGGGATACACCGGCAAGCTCAAATCCATGTTCGCCATCTGGGGCATCCTCGCCATCATCTCGATCGCGCTGGCGGTAATCGGCACGATCGTGATGCTCATCCTGATCGGCGTCGGAATGTTCTCGCTCGACCAGATCCCGAACCTGTTCGAGCAGTTCGGCTACTAACAGTCAACGAGAACAGAACCGGGGCCCCGCGGGGCCCCGGTTGCGTTTCGGTGAAGGTCAGTCGCCGCGCCGGGTGAGGTACTGTTCGGGATTCTGGGCGAAGGCGTCGCGGCAGGCGTCGGCGCAGAAGTAGTAGGTCCGGCCCTGGTGCTCGTAACTGCAGGCGGCGTTCTCTTCGGTCACTTCCATCCGGCAGACCGGGTCAACGTGCTTGTCTTCCATCGTGGGTCTCCTTGTTCTCGATTGGACCGGCCGGCGGTCAGGCCGATGCGGGCGGCGGCGAATCGGACCCGGGGACTTCGTGGGTCGAAACCCAGTCGCGCACCACCGTGAACCAGCGGTCCGCGATACTGCTCCCGTCCCAGCGCTGGATGACCTTCTCCGTTTGCCCCGCAGGGCCGTTGGCCCCGGTCTCCTCCGTCACCAGCACCAGCGGCATCTTGTCCACCCAGTCGTGCCAGGCCAGCGCCGCGACGTTCTCCGGCGTTGCCCGGGGGCCGTCCACGTAGCGCACCTGCGCCGGCACGCCGAGACGGCTCAACACATCCTGAGCCTTGCGGCAGGTCGGGCAGTTCTCTTTTGCAAATATCTGGAATACCAAAGCAACCTTCTCAGCGGTCAGAGTAGCGTGACCGGGCCGGGAATCAAGATGGTTCCGAAAAGAATAACGTCAAGAGGAGGTGTGCCAGACGAAAACCGGGCGTTGCACTCTGCCCGTTCCTGCCCTATGCTTCTCGCCGATGAGTGCCGAACTCGCCGACATCCGGCACCGGCTCGGCCCGGTCTGGGCCCACCTGCTCGAAGTGCGCGACGACCGCCCGCTCTTCCTGGTCGGCGGCGCCCTGCGCGACCTCGCGTTCGGCCGCGAGTCGGACGATTTCGACTTTGCGGTCTCGGGCTCGGGCATCGAATTCGCCGGGCGCTTCGCGCGCCGGGTGCGGGGTAAGCTCATCATCCTGTCCGAGCCGGACGACGAAGCCCGGGTCGTCTCCCGGGGCCGGACCTATGACTTCAACGGCTTCCCCGGCGATATCACCGACGACCTGCGCCGGCGCGACTTCACCGTCAACGCGATGGCCTGCGAGCTCCTGCCCGATGGCCCGGGCGAGTTGCTCGACCCTTTCGGCGGACTGGCCGACCTCGCCGCCGGACTGCTCCGGCCGGTGACCGACTCGGCGCTGGCTTCCGACCCCCTGCGCCTCCTGCGCGCCCTCCGGCTCGGTCTCGAACTCGGCCTGGCGGTGGATGAGGCGGTGTACGAACAGGGCCGGGCGGTCACGCTCGAACGCACCGCCGGCGAGCGCATCGCCGCCGAACTCCTCCGCATCGCGGAACAGCCTTCCTCCTCGCACGCGCTGGTCAAGCTCTTCGAGCTCGGCCGGCTCGGCGAGATTCTGCCCGTGCTCCGGCCGGTCCTCGCCGACGAGAAACTGCGCCGCCATTCCTTCCGAACCTACGCCAAGACCGAGGAAATCGTGCACGGCGACGGCTTCTTCTGCCGCTTCCAGCCCGAATGGCGGCAGTACTTCGACCGCTGGGGCGCGGAGACCGAAGAGGACCCGGGCCTGCCCTGGCGCCGGGCCCTGACCAAACTCGCCGGGCTCCTGCACGACGTCGCAAAGCCGGAAACCCGGTTCACCAACAGCGACGGCGAGGTCCACTTCTACGGCCACGACAGCCTCGGCGCCCGGGCGGTAACCAGGATGGCACGCGACCGACTCCGCCTCTCGCGGGCGCAGATCCGCATGCTCCGCACGCTGGTCCAGGAACACATGCGCCTTCATCTGCTCGCCACCACGCCGGACCTGAGCGAGCGGGCCATCCGGCGCTTCTTCCGCGACCTCGGCGAAGAGACCTTCGGCCTGATGATCCTCTGCTTCGCCGACGGCTGGGCCACCGCGGGCCGGACCTTTCACCTCGAAGACACCATCACCCGGATGATCGAGCAGAAACGCACCGAGGACGCCCGCATCCGGGTCGAACGCTTCGTCACCGGCCACGACCTGATTGCGCTCGGGCTCAGGCCCGGGCCGGCCTTCAAGGTCATCCTCGGCGAACTGGAGGAACTCCAACTCGACGGCACGCTGGCCGACCGCGAGTCGGCACTCGATTATCTGAAGACCAACCTGCCCGGCCTGACCGGGAAGAGCGCGGGCGATGCTCAGGCGTAGTTTCGTCTACGGCCCGGTGCCCTCGCGGCGGCTCGGCTTGTCACTCGGCGTCTCGATCGTCCCGCCCAAGACCTGCACCATAGACTGCATCTACTGCCAGTGCGGCCGGACCACGCGCAGGACGCTCGACCGCGAGAGCTTCTACCCGGTCGAGGAAGTCATCAGCCAGGTCCGCGCCGCGGTCGCCGCGCACCGGGTCGAGTTCATCACCTTCTCGGGCGAGGGCGAGCCGACGCTCAACCGCGACATCGGCCGCATCATCCGGCGCCTCAAGGACGAGTTTTCGATACCGGTCGCGGTGCTCACCAACGGCACCCTGCTCACCGACCCGGCGGTGCGCCGCGCGCTCTACCCGGCCGACCTCGTCGTGCCTTCGCTGGATGCCGCCGACGAACGCAACTTCGCCCGGGTCAACCGCCACCACCCCGGGCTCAACGTCGCGAATGTCATCCGCGGGCTCGTTACCTTCCGGCGTCACTACCGGGGCAAGCTCTGGCTCGAGGTGATGCTGGTCAAGAACATCAACGACTCACCCGAACACCTCGTGATGCTCCGCCGCGCGGCCGAGGACATCGGACCGGACCGGGTGCACTTGAACACCGTCGCCCGTCCCCCGGCGGTGCGCCGGGCCCGGCCGCTGAGCGACGACGACCTTGCCCAGGTCCAGAAGCTCTTCGGCTCGCGCTGTGAAATCGCCGATTCGCCGCTCCGTCGCCGCCAGCGCCGATTCCACGGCGACCCGGCCGCGGCCATCATCGAACTCGCCCGACGCCGGCCGGTCACCCCGGCCGACATCACACGCTCGCTCGGGGTGGACAGCGCCGAACTGCCGAAACTGCTCGCCCGGCTCACGCGCGCCCACCGGCTCCGGCGGGTCGAATTCTGGGGCAAGGTCTTCTACGAGGCGCGGCGGTCGCCCGCCGATACCGCCCGGGGATAGTGACCCGTCGGCCGGCCGCGACGCTCGGGCGCTTGACAGCCATAAGGCGCGAACTAGTATCTAGCAGATGGTCTTGAGGCTCGGATGCGGGCCTCAGGCAGGAAACTTGCGGCCATAGCTCAGCGGTAGAGCCCTGGCTTCCCAAGCCCCTGCGGGTACTTGGCAAGCAGGACCACCCCGGCTGTGACGCCAACGGCAACAATGAAACTTGCGGCCATAGCTCAGAGGTAGAGCCCTGGCTTCCCAAGCCAGTTACACGGGTTCGATTCCCGTTGGCCGCTCTAATGATGACGCAGTGTGCTGTGGTACAGGACCTCTCGCAACCTGGCGAGCGATGCCGATGAACTTATCAGCCGTCCTGCTCGCCGTGATGGTCGGCAGCACCCCTGCTGATACGGCTGACTACTCCCGCTACGTTGTGATTGTGACGGTATCCGACCACAGACCAGGCACCGGTTTCGATGCTCCCGCCGGACTGATCGAGCGGGCGCGCGCACAGTTGAACCGCACCCTCCACGACCGGGACCGAACCGTCGGCGACTTCCTGGCCGTGCATGACCGCCCGGCCCGCCGGCTCGGAAGAATGACGCTGGAACACCGCCGCGGCGACGTCCGGTTCACCTCCGATGGGACGACCGAAGCCGACTTCGAGTTTCCGCTCACCGGTGCGGTGATGGAACAGTTATTGCCGGTTCCCGGACCGAAACGCCTGCTCGGCCGCGTCGCCTGTCCCTGTTGCGGCCGGGAATGGCCCGATGAACAGCCGGTGCCGAACGGGCTCGAACTGGTGCCTCTTGAACTGACCGAAGTTGCGAATTTCACCGGGGTCCTGGTTGATGTCCGGGGGCTCGACTACCAGGCCGCGCTCTTCCCCCGCATCATCATTCCATCCGGCGACGAGGTCTACGGGCCGGCTTTCGCGGACAAAGACACCGTCATCACCCGGGGAATCGTGGGCTACTATAAGGACCGCAACGAAGCCCTGCAGGATGGAAGAACCGGTTCGAACCCGCTGATCATCAGGGCATTGGCCGTCGAAGGTCCGAACCGATGCGACGTGAAGGTCACCGACCGGGATGCGGCCCTTGTTCACGGTTCGCAACGCAATCTCGACCACCTGACCCGGTGCCGTGTCGGCCTGCTGGTGGACTGATTATGAAAGCCACTTCACTGCTGATCGCACTGCTGTTGGTGGTCGCTTGTGCCCCGAAGGACCCGACAGCATGGGCTCGAGACGAATACCCGGGGGCAAGCCAGTACCTCTTCTGGCAGCGATACCTGCTCATTCGCTACCCTCAGGATAGCGACCGGCAGGCGGTGCTTCTGAAACTCGAACAGAAGGAATGGCGCGAACTGGCACGCTCCTCGGACGGGTTTCGACGCGGCCGGGAAGTAATAACCTGGATTCCGGAGCTTGACGAAGACGGGGTCGAAGCGCTCGACCTTAAGTGAGCTGAACGGCCATGCCCTGGTACGGCTACATCCACCCGCTCCTGGCGCTCATCACTCTCGCCCACGGCATCCGCACCGCCCGGGTCGGGATGAACAAGGTGCTCGACTGGGACTACCCCCTGCGCCGCCAGCGCAACCGCAGTATCGTCTTCCTGCTACTCTGTGTCGGTAATCTCGTCCTCGGCTTCTCGGTCAACGTGCTCCTGCGCGGACAGGATGCGGCCGTCCACCTGACGATGCACCTGCCGCTTGCCGTCGCGGTGACCGTCCTCGCGGTGGTCGCGGTCATCTGTACGTTCATCCGCCCGAAACGGCTCGGCGAGCTCTCCGGCCCGATGAGAATCCACCACTGGTTGCTGATCGTCGCTTCGGTGATGGTGCTAACGATGGCGCTCACCGGCCTGCTCCGCGTCCTCGGCATCTAGCCGGTGCCGACCCCGGGTATCGCGGCTCTTGTCCGGGCTCTCCGCTTGAGCTACCGCCGCTCGGACGCGCCGGTGAAGCGGATGCCCGTCTCCGGCCCTTTCCGAATTCTCGTCGCCACCGTCCTCTCCACCCGGACCCAGGACCCGGTGACCGCGGCCGCGGCCGGGAGACTGCGGGCGGTCGCGCCCGACCCGGCCGCGCTCGCCCGCCTCACTCCGGCCCGGGTCGAGAAGCTCATCTACCCGGTCGGCTTCTACCGGACCAAGGCCCGGCACCTGCCGGAACTGGCCCGGCGCCTGGTCGGCCGGAGTGTGCCCGATACGCTTGAGGAACTGCTGGAACTGCCCGGGGTCGGCCGCAAGGTGGCGAACATCGTACTGAGCAAGGCGTTCGGCCGCGCGGCAATCGCGGTTGACACCCACGTCCACCGGGTCTCGAACCGCCTCGGGCTGGTCCGGACCGTGCGCCCGGAACAGACCGAGCGCGCGCTGATGGCCGTCCTGCCCCGGCGCTACCGGGGCGAGTGGAACGAGTTGCTCGTCGCGCACGGCCAGACCGTCTGCCGACCGACGCGGCCGCGCTGTTCGGAATGCGGTGTCAGCCGCTGGTGCCGCAAGGTCGGTGTGCCTGCCGCCAGCGCCGGGCACTGACGACCCGGTAGACCGGCCGATAGGCGGCCGCGTAGACCGACGAGTGGTGCCGGGCCGGCCAGCCGACCTCCTCCGACTCGGACGCCAGCCGGGCCAGCGCCTCGAATCGGTCCGGCAATCTGTCCCGGCACCAGTCCAGCGCCTCCGCCACCCGCGCCGCCATCAACTCCGGCCCGCCCCTCGTCTCGGCCGCGGTCGCCAACAGGACCGGCAGCACCCGGTCAACCGCATCGGGCAACGACTCGAGCGGCTCGAGGTTCAAACGCACCAGCCTGCCGTCCGGGTCCAGCGGCTCCTCGGACTCAACCGCAAGAAGACAGCGTCGCCGCCGCAGGCCGGCCAGTTCCTCCTCCAGCGCCCGTCGGGCCTGGTCCACATCGGCGATGATGTGGCCCGGTCCGAAAACGCCCTGGTGGACGAGCTTGTAGATGTCTGCGGCTTGAAGGAGAGGATAGCGTCCGAAGTGCCACTCGAGAACCGATAACAGGCGCACGGCCAATGGTAGCAGAACCTGCCGCTGCGACAACCCTAGTTCCGATATAGGGCTGAAGGAAGAGGGGCTACTCCTCATATGGTTACTGCGTCTAACGGGTATGAAACACCGCACCCGTTGGGTGCAGAGAGGAGTAGCCTTATGGTTAGACGTACTGTAACACAGGAACGGCTCGATTTCCAGCTTGA
>DSBX01000049.1 GCA_011049385.1 Caldifarciminota bacterium
GCACGTGACCCAGTACTCGGTCTCGGTGTACGAGAACTCCCTGCCCTGGGACCCCAACCCCTTCTGGGACGCGTTCAACTACAAGCCGCTGACCGTCGCCGGCTACCTGCAGGACAAGGCCGACTTCGAGGACCTGGTCGTCCGCGCCGGGCTCCGGCTCGACTACCTCGACTCGAAGGCGCGGGTCCGGGCCTTCCCGGAGAGCCTCGGCTCGCCGCCGGCAATCTCCGACTCGCTGCTGCCGGTCGCGGCCAAGTGGCGGGTTTCGCCCCGGCTCGGCATCAGCTACCCCATCACCGAGCGGATCAAGTTCCGTTTCAGCTACGGCCACTTCTTCAAGAACCCGATGTTCAACAATCTCTTCTCCTACGCCGAGAAGACCGCGGCGGAACTGCGCGGCCGCGGCAACGTCATCGTCGGCAACGCCGACATGAGCGCGGAGAAGACCATCGCCTACGAGTTCGGGTTCGACGCCCAGCTCTCGGATTTCTTCCAGTTCGACCTGACCGCGTTCTACAAGGACGTCTTCGACCTGTCCGGCATCCGGGTCGTGCCCGCCCTGCCTCAGCCCTACTCGATGTTCTACAACGTCGAGTATGCCCGGATCCAGGGCTTCGAGGCGACGCTGACCAAGATCCTGTCCGACTACTGGGCGGCGCGCGCGGGCTACACCTTCCAGATTGCCAAGGGCACCGCGTCCGACGCCTTCGCCCAGTACGGTCGCTCCGACCCGTACAAGATCGACTACTACCTCGACCAGGACCAGCGGCACACCGTCTCGGGTGACCTGACCTTCTCCTTCCCCGAAGACTTCGTGTTCCTGCCCCTGCGCAGTTTCGACGTTTCCGGCGTCGCGAACTACGGCTCGGGCACGCCCTACACGCCGACCGACACGCGCGGCAGTCCGACCGGGCCGGAGAACTCCGCCCGCCTGCCCGCGACCTTCGGCATTGACGCCCGGGTGGGTCGCGAGTTCCGGTTCGGCGGGATGTCGCTCCAGCTCACCTGTGACATCGCCAACGTGCTCAACACGACCACCGTCATCAACGTCCACACCGCCACCGGCCTGCCCAACGAAACCGGCCGCCGCATCACCGTCAACGAGTTCGGGCCCGGGCTGGCATTCGGCGACCTCTACTACCACCCCGCACGCGATTTCAACAAGGACGGCTACATCACCCGCTACGAGGCCTACCGTTCCTACATCGTGGCCTACAACGACCGCAATGACCCGCCGACTTACTACGGTCCGCCGCGCAAGATCAGGCTCGGCGCGAACCTGTCGTTCTAAGGAGGACGGATGCAAGGTTACAAGAAGCTGATTGCGGGCGGCCTGCTGTTGCTCATGTTCGGCGCGGTGCTGGCCCGGACGGCGACGACGCCGCCCGGCGGCGAACGCGTCTACGACATGAAGTGGCTGAACATCAACCGCTGGCTCTGCCCCTTCCATAACGATGGCCGCTACGCCTACGACCCGACCCGCGGCAGTGGTGAAGCCGGCGGCTCCTGGCCCCAGCCGTACAAGAACATGTACATCTTCGGGGCCGGGCTGTGGTTCGGTAGTCTCAAGACCCGGGACGACGGCGGGGTGGATACGCTCGTGTCCTTCGGCTACAACCCGAACGCGGGCAACTCCGAGATGTCGCCGTTCGCGGCCCGGCACGTGGCCGAGGGCGCGGGTAACCCGGACGACCGGATGTATGTCTTCCCCAGCGACTGGCCGCCGCCGGCCGACCGCTGGGACGACGTGGACACCAGCCTCGTGCCCCAGGACGCGTTCTCGCTCCAGGACATGTGGTGCGTCTACTCCGACGTCGGCGAGGACAACCACATCGCGCCGGGCTACCCGCAGGGCATCGAGGTCTACCAGACCATCTACGCCTGGAACTACCCCGCGAACCAGGACATCTTCTTCATCGTCTACAAGGTCCGCAACGTCGGCGACGACACCCTGCGCAACTGCTACATGGGCGCGCTGATGGACCCGGACATCGGCGAACACGCCGACGACATGCTCGGGCTCCTGCTCAACGACTCGGTCGCGGGCGTGGGCTGGGTGCGGGACGTCGGTTTTGCAGGCGACTACAACAACATGGAGGTCCTCAACCCGCGCGGCCAGTGGGAAGAGGGCACGCCCGGGGTCGTCGCCTACAAGTTCCTCGAGAGCCCGCGGCTCGACCCGACCAAGCCGGTCGGGCCGGACAACCGGCTCGGGATGACGTCGTTCAAGATGTTCACGATCGAGATCGACCCGGTGACCGACCCGGCCCAGTACCTGACCATGGCCGGCTACGACTACCGGACCGGCGTCTTCTCGCCCTACGACTCGATTGACCTCGCGCCGGCGGACAAGCGGTTCATCCAGTCCTCCGGGCCGTTCAACCTCGGGCCGGACCAGGTCGAGGAACTCATCGTCGCGACCATCGCCGCGCCCTACGGCGCCTGGGGACAGAGCTGGGAAGCCCGTAAGTTTCCCTACAACGACTCACTGGTGCATCTCGCCCGGCTGGCCAACACCGCCCAGTTCATCTACGACCAGGGCTGGCTCCTGCCCGGCCCGCCGCCGACCCCGAACGTAACGCTGGTGCCGGGCGACAACACGGTCCGGATCGTCTGGGACGACCTGGCCGAAAAGACGCCGGACACCTACTACGAGCGGGTGGCGGGCGACACTTCGAGCCCGGGCTATGACCCCAAGTACCTCAAGTACGACTTCCAGGGCTACGTCATCTACAAGTCCAAGGACGGCGCGAACTGGGGCATCCTCGCCCAGTACGACAAGGCGGACAGCATCCTGTTCGAGTACCCGCCGGGCGGCGACAGCGCCCTGCCCGAGAGCCTCTGGATCAAGGCGACCGACACCGGCGTCCGCTACAGCGTGGTGGACGACGAGGTCGTCAACGGCTTCAGCTACTACTACTGCGTCACCGCCTACGACTGGAACTACATCACCACCGAGTGGGACACGACCCGGACCCCGCCCGTGCCGGTGGCCTGGGACAC
The DNA here is from genome assembly GCA_011049385.1 of Caldifarciminota bacterium. GTDB lineage: Bacteria > Hydrothermota > Tepidihabitantia > Tepidihabitantales > Tepidihabitantaceae > DSBX01. Next base: position 3,004 of record DSBX01000049.1, read on the forward strand.
GCTCATCCTGCGCTCGGGCATCATCGCCAACTGGTCCACGATTCCGCGCTGGAACCCGGTGAACTACCGCGGGCCGGAGACCTTCGTCCGGACCGAACTCGGCGACACGGTCAACCCGGGCCTCAAGCTGACGCCCAACGTCGTCATCCCCTACGAAGTAGAGGACAAACCCTACCGTCTGCGCTTCCTCGCACCGGAGTACCTCGCCAACAACCGTACCCGGTACCGCTACCTGGTGGACGACCCGGCCGACGGCGCGCTGGTGGTGGACACGACCGCGTTCAGCTACACCGTCGGCGCCAGCTTCCAGCAGTCGGTGCCGGTCTTCAACGGCCAGGAAATGGACCTGACCCTCCGGGTGAACACTCCACCGCGTTCCTTCGACACCGCCTACGTGCTGACCGGCAGTTACCCGCAGGAGCGGGTTCGGGCCGCGGCCTCGGTGCCACAACAGGCGCTGTGGGCGCTTCGGGGCTCCGACTACCGCATCGAGTGGACGATGATGGAAGGCACCAACCGGATGACCGCCCGGGTCTTCGACGAGACCCACGGCGGCCTCGAGGTGCCCTATGCGCCGTTCTCGACGATGGGCGACGGCCCACGCCACGCCAACGGCTGGGCCTTCGTGGACCGGGTGGTCCGCAACCCGTCCGACACGCTCAAGACCAGCGCCGGCTACATCTACATCTGCGGCGGCGTGGTCGCGCTCAACTGGGACGACCAGGCCGGCCGCGCGGATACGCTGGGCGCGATGATCGCCAACATCGGCGCGGGCGACGAGTGGATGGTGTACGGCAACAAGACCGGCGGCACCGCGCCGATGCACAACGTCTACGAACTCACCGCCCGGCCGGGCTACGAGCAGGTGGATTCCACCTACAAGCTCAACGTCAAGGTCGTGCCCAACCCCTACATCGTCTTCGACGAATGGGAGCGGTCGAGCGACAACCGGATGCTCAAGTTCACGAACCTGCCCCACAACTGCGTCATCCGGGTCTTCACGACCTCGGGCGACCTGGTCCAGACCCTGCACCACTCCGGTGACGGCACCCGGCCGCACCAGTACGGCGGCACTCAGGACTGGGACCTTCTGAACTCACAGTACCAGCTCATCGCCGCCGGAATCTACATCTTCCATGTTGAATCCGACGTCGGCGAGTTCACCGGCAAGTTCGCGGTGATACACTAAGGGAGGATGCGATGACTAGACATACCAGTCTGCTTCTCAGTGCGCTGGTCGCGACCCTCCTCGTGGTATCCGCGGCCGACGCCGGTTTCTCCAAGGTCGGGACGACCGGCGCCAACTTCCTCAAGATCGGCGTCGGTCGGGCGACCGCGATGGGCGATGCCTTCGTCGCGCTCGCGGACGACCCCTCGGCCAGCTACTTCAACCCGGCGGGCCTCGCGCTCGTCGGCCGTTCCATCCAGTTCAACCACGTCGAGTGGATTGCCGACCTCAGGCACGACTACCTGACCGCGGCCCTGCCGGTCCCCGGCTTCGGCACGGTCGGGCTGTCGGTGACCGCGCTGACGATGGGCGACATGGAACAGACGACGGTTGACAACCCGGGCACGCCCGTGCGTGAAGACGACGGCACCGGCCAGATCTTCGGCGCCTCGGACTTCGCGTTCGCGGTCAGCTACGCCCGGGTCATCACCGACAAGCTCAGTTTCGGGCTGACGGTGAAGGCGGTCAACCAGAACATCTGGGACATGTCCGCGTCCGCGGTCGGGGCCGACCTCGGCCTCTACTACAACACCGGCTTCAAGTCGCTCCGCATCGGCGCGGCGGTGCAGAACTACGGCACCCAGCTCGCGTTCTCGGGCCGCCAGCTCGACTTCACCTTCCCCTGGCCCGACTCCGGGCCGAGCCAGTTGCCGGGCAGTTACCGGACCAACCCGGCGCCGTTGCCGACGCTGTTCCGGTTCGGTATCGCCTACGACCTGATCGAGGCGACCGAGGCGGACCCGAGCCGGCTTACCGGCACGGTCGAACTGGTGCACCCCTCCGACATCAACGAGACGGTCAACTTCGGTTTCGAGTACGGCGTGCGCGACCTGTTCTTCCTGCGCGGCGGCTACGTGCTCAACACCGACCTCGACTACGCCGCCGATGTCGGCTACCTGACCGGGCTCACCGCCGGGGTCGGCGTCAAGGCCGCTCCGGCCGAAGGCCTGACGCTCGGGCTCGACTACACCTTCCGCTACTTCAGCTACCTGAACCCGACCCATCGCGTACTGCTGACCGTCGGCTTCTAGCTGGTTTGAGCGGGTGAGGCTACCCAACAAAGCGGGGCGCTCGCAAGAGCGCCCCGCTCCTTGTCGGGCCGGTACGGCCGTCCTGCTCCTGGCGCTGTTCCTGCCCGCGTTCGCGGCGGAGTGGACGGTCGGCATCTATATGGCCGCGGACAACAGCCTGAACGACCAGGCCTACGCCGACATCGCCGAGATGATGGAAATCGGCTCGACCTCGGAGGTCAACATCGTCGTCCAGGTGGACCAGGTCGCCCGTGACTCCAACCCCGGGGGCCGGCGGCTCTACATCCGCAAGGACGGCGCGGACCGGCTCGCCGACCTCGGCCCAATCAACATGGCCGACACCGCGACGCTGGCCGACTTCGGCCGTTTCCTCGCCCGGCAGTACCCGGCCCGCAACTACTTCATCATCCTCTGGGACCACGGCACCGGCTGGTCCGAAGGCTACGGCCGGCAACGGCCCGGCCGCGGCGGCGGGGCGGGGCCGGGCGCGGGCATCCAGGCGATATTCATTGACGAATCCCACGGCGCGATGATGGGCGTGGCCGGCGGCGAGCTGGGCGCGGCTCTGCGTGCGGTGCGGCAGGCGCTGGGCCGGCGCATCCGGGTGCTCGCGCTCGATGCCTGCCTGATGGGGATGGTCGAGGTCGCGGCCGAAGTGATGGAGAGCGCCGACTACCTCCTTGCCTCCGAAGGGCTGATGCCGCTGGGCGGCCTGCCTTACGATGAACTGCTGGGCCTGCTCGTGGCCCGGCCGACTTCGACCCCGGCCGAGTTCCTGCCCCGGATGTGCGACGCCTTCGTCGCCGCCCACCCGGGCCGCGACGTCTCGCTGGCCGCGACCGACCTGCGCCAGCTCGAACGCGTCCTGCCGGTCCTGCGCCGCCGGCTCGAAGAGATTGACCCGGCCGACCCGGAACTGGCCGAGGCCCGGGTCCGGGTGCTCACCTTCCCCAAGGAGACCCGGCCGCCGTCGGCCTCGGATGCCCACGTGGACTTCCTCCAGCTCTGGAACCTGGCCCCGAACGCGGCCGGGACCGAGCTGGCGCTGGCGCTCGCGCCGCTGGTCACCGCCCGCTCCGCGGCTGGGGCGCGTGCGGGCTCGCGCGGCCTGGCGGGCTGGTTCCCGGCCTCCTGGCTCGGTTTCAAGAGCCGGTTTCGGCCCTACCTCAAACTGGCCTGGTCCGATTCGGTGCCCTGGCCGCAGTTCCTCAACGCCTGGTATGGCCGGGATGACGTCAAGCCGGCCCGGCCCGAGATAACCGGCCACCGCCTCGGCGGGAGGGGCGACATCCGGCTCGGCTGGACGCCGGCCGCGGACCTCGCGCCGGTAACGTACGAGCTCTGGGAGGCCGAGTCGCTTGCCGGCGTGTTCAGCGACGACGGCGATGACACCGGCAACTGGAGCGCCATCGGCTGGACCTCGAGCCCGCTCCGCTACCGCTCCCCGCCCCGGGCCTTCTTTTCCGGCACCGGGCCGAACATTGACCACCAGCTCCAGCTCGCGGCCCCGCTGGCCCTGCCCGAGGGCGGGCTTCTCTCGCTCTACGCCCGGCACGATACCGAAGAGTATGAAGAACCGGGCCGGGGCATACTCCGCAACACCTGCCTCATCGAATGGTGCGAAGGCCCGTCCTGGCAGTGGCGGCCGCTCGACTCGCTCTACGGCGCGGCGCCGGACTGGCGCGAACTCCGCTACCGCCTGCCCGCGAGCCCGGGCCTGTACCTCCGCTTCCGCTACCGGACCGGCGCGCGCGACCTGCGGGCCGGGGTGTTCCTCGACGACATCCGGGTCATCGCCTTCGGTCGGAGCCGGCCGATAGCGGCCGGGATTCCGGACACCAGTTTCTACCTCTTCAACCTGCCCCACAGCGCCTACAACTACTTCGTCACCGCGACCGATTCGTGGGGCAATGTCTCGGCGGCGAGCCAGCTCTACCCGGTCGCGGTCGAGAAGCTGGCCGAGCCGGTCACCCGGCCCGCGCCCTTCTCCGGGCCCTGCGAACTGCGGCTCGACCTGCCTCCGGGCAAGAAGGCGGACGTCCGCATCTTCACCATCTCGGGCACGCTCGTGCGCCGGTTCCACGACGTCGAAGACCCGGCGATTCAATGGGACGGCCGCAACGCGCACGGCCGCGACCTTGCCGACGGGCTCTACCTCGTTGTCGTCACCGGAGACGGGTTCCGGACGATGGGCCGGATTGCCCGGGTCAGCCGGCAGGACTGAGGTTCTCCCCAGGCCGCAATCCCCGCCGCCGATGAACGCCGATTCACGCCAGAGGAAATCCGGGACTGTACCTCAGCCCGGCGCGTCCTCGCGCTGGGACTGTCCCGGGGATTTCCGTCCGCACCGGCTCCTCAGCACCACCCCGGATATGCTTCCGGGAATTATCCGGAGGACAGCTTGCGGGACGCTCCGGACGATGCCCCGGACTGCGGTCCGGGGACGAACCCGACCCGTGCTTCGGCCGAGACCCCGGCCCGGGACCCGAAGGATGCTTCCGACCATCACTCTCGGCATCGTTCCCGGTGTCCTCCGGACATTGCCTCTACCGATTCTCCCCGTCATCACCCGGAGAATGACCCGGAATACAGCCTTGGGGGTTATCCCCCCCACGGCCCCCGGGCGGCCCACTGGGCGGGAAAAGTGCGGTTTCGGGCGGATTCCCTTGTCGGTCAGGGGCTGAGAATGGGATACATAGAGATGAAGGACGCCGGAGGAAATGGTCGAGCGGTCAAGTGGTCTAATGGTCAAGTGAAGGAACCCGGACAGGAAGTAACCGCCGATGAACGCCAAAGGAGAGGAAGTGGTCCCCGGTGTGTTTACTTGGCGGTGCATCTCCTGGCAATCGCGGCCTGGAGACCGCTCCCACATCCACCCGTACTCTCTGTGTGACCGGGCCGATGGCCGGGAGAGTGACCGGGCCGGTGATGCGGGCAGTGACCGGACCGGTTGCCGGGCGGGTAACCGGGCGGATGACC
>DSBX01000096.1 GCA_011049385.1 Caldifarciminota bacterium
GGCGGGCCGCGGCGACGAACTGGGTGAGCTTTCGGCCGGGTTCAACGAGATGGTGGCCCGGCTCCGGGCGCTGGTGTCGCAGGAGACCGGCCGCAAGGAGATGCTGGGCAAGATCTTCGGTGCGATGCGCGAGGGCCTCGTTGTCCTCGACCGGAACGGCCGGGTCGCGCTCACCAACCCCGCGTTCCGCGCCCTTGTCGGCGAGGAGAAGCCCGAGGGCCGCTTCCTCTGGGAGGTCGTCCGTGAGTCCGCGCTCGCCGAACTGGCGCAGACCGGGAACGGCGCGCTGACCGAGAGCGCGACGGTTCGGCTCGGCGGCCGCGGCTTCCTCTGCAGTGCGACCCGGATCCCGGCCGGCGGGGAGACGGTGATAACCTTCCACGACGTCACCGAGGTCGAGCGGATGGCCGCGGTCAAGCGCGACCTCGTCGTCAATGCCTCGCACGAACTCCGCACCCCGCTCACCGCCATCAAGGGCTTCCTCGAAACCCTGTCCGAGACGCTGACCGGGGACGAGAAGCGTTACGTCGAGGTCATCAGCCGTCACACCGAGCGGCTCATCAACATCGTCCGGGACCTGCTGGTCCTGTCCCAGGTTGAGGAAGGGCCGAAGCTGGAGGTCGGCCCGGTGAAGCTGGACCGGGTGGCCGCGGACGTCCTGCGCATCTTCGAGCGGCGGTCGCGGGAGAAGGGGCTGGAACTCAAGCTCGAAGCCGAGGCCGGCCTGCCCGCGGTCTCGGGTGACGAGTTCCATTTCGAACAGGTGCTGGTCAACCTGGTTGACAACGCGGTCAAGTACACCGACGCCGGCTACGTGCGGGTCCGGCTCGCCAGGGACGGCGAGAGGGTGAAGCTGGTGGTTGAGGACACCGGCATCGGTATCCCGGCCGACCAGCTTCCGCGGCTCTACGAGCGGTTCTTCGTCACCGACAAGGCCCGCTCGCGCAAGCTCGGCGGCACCGGGCTCGGGCTGGCGATCGTCAAGCACATCGTGCTCCAGCACGGCGGGACGATCGAAGCCGAGAGTGACCCCGGGCAGGGCAGTCGCTTCACCGTTACCCTGCCCGCGGCCTAGGCGGGCTTGCCCCGCGCTGCCGCCCGGCTAGACTGCGGGTATGGCAGGCATCGTCTTTCTGAAGACCGCACAGTTCGAGCAGGTGCGGGAGTTCTACCTCGACCGGGTCGGGATGACGGTCTGGCTGGAACAGCCGGACATCGCCATCCTCCGTCACGGCAACATGCTCATCGGCTTCCACCGCCAGCCTGCGCCGGACCGGGACGGGCTCATCACCTTCTTCTATGACCGGCGCGAGGAAGTGGACGCGATGTACGAGCAGATGCGCGACACGGCGGTTGCCGCGCCGAAAGAGAACCCGAAGTACCGCATCTACCACTTCTACGCGAAGGACCCGGAAGGTCGGAGCATCGAGTTCCAGCAGTTCCTGCACCCGGTGCCGGACGTCGGGTAGTCCCGGACTCGGACCCCGGGCCGGGGCCTCAGCCGCCGGCGCGGACGTGGAAGATGTCGCCGTCCTGGACTATCTCATCCCGGCCGGCCAGGCGGACAAGACCGCGGGCCCGGGCCAGCTTCATATCGCCGACGGTCATGAAGCTGTCGTAAGGGATAACCTCGGCACGGACGAACGTCTTCGCCAGCCGGGTGTGGATCGCGCCGGCCGCGTCCCGGGCGCGGGTGTTGAGCCGGATGGTCCAGGCCCGCACCTCGTCCTCGCCGACGGTGAGAAACGATATCAGGCCGACATGCCGGTAGACGATGCGGGACAGTCGCTCAATGCCGCTTTCACTCAGTCCGTATGCCTCGAGGAACGCCCGGCGGTCGGCCGCATCGAGCTGGCTGATTTCGGCTTCGATACGGCCGGACAGCTCGATATCGGCAAAACCGTTCGCTTCGCCCTGCCGGCGGATGTAGTCCCGGTCCGGGTATGCGCCGCGGCCGAGTTGCTCCTCGTCGGTGTTGACCGCGATGATGACCGGCTTGGCGGTGAAGAGGTTGAGCGAGCCGATGAGCCGGGCGTCGGTGGGGGGCAGTTGCTGGCGGCTGACGAACTGCTCCGCTTCCAGGCGTTCCCTGACGCCGGTGAGCACCTCGTGCTCGCGGCGCTCATCGTCCGAGAGCCGGTGGTGCTTCTGCTCGGTCCAGGTGATACGTTCGAGCCGTGACTCGACCACCCCGAGGTCCCGCAACAGCAGTTCGGTGCGGATGGCGTCGAACTGACGGGCCGGGGTTTCGCCGTTGACCGGCCAAGGTACCGAAGGCTCGACGAAAGCGCGCACGACACAGAGCAGGGCGTCGGCGTTCAAAATGGCCTGCATCACGCGGGTCTTCTCGCCCGGGTCCGCTTCGGAATCGAAGCCGGGCATATCGGTGAAGGTCAGGCCGGCGCGGGTGGTCTTCTTCGGCCGGAAGATGCCGGCCAACTCGGTCAGGCGTGCGTCGTGGACCGGGGCGATGGCGGTGGCGCCGTCCCGGCGCCGGGTGGCCGGGTCAACGCTGAGCCCGGTCAAGAGCGAGAAGATGGTGGTCTTGCCGCTTGCCTTCAGGCCGAATACGCCGATAGTCATTCTGCTGTTGCTTTCGTTTGAGGGTTTCTATGCCGCTGCTGCCCGGGGCGCGGCACATCGAGGGTCTCATTGCGGGCAAGACTCCGCACCCGCGGCACGGAGGCGACTTGGGCATAGTATAACGGGTTGCGGACGATGGTCAAGACCGGGACGTGTCCGTCCCGCCCGGCTTGACTTGGCCGGGTCGGATTCTATCCTCTGTGTCGCTTCTACTATGGACAATAACGCGCGGCTGTTGCGGCAGATTGCGGAGTTGAGCGGCGAGGATGTCGCGCTCTGCTTCCAGTGCGGGCAGTGCACCGGCGGTTGCCCGGTCGCGGAGGAGATGGACCCGAAGCCGCGCGAAGCGATGCTCCTGCTCCAGCTCGGAATGGTTGACCGGGTCGTCAACTCGCGGGGCATCTGGCTTTGCGCGAGCTGTCTGACCTGCGGGACGCGCTGTCCGCGCCGGATTGACTACGCGAAAGTCGCCGAGGCCTGCCGGGCCATCGTCCTGCGCGGCACGCGCAGTGAATACGATCCGGACAACGCCATTCCCGCGGAGCTGGAAGAGGTTCCGCAACAGGCTTTCATCGCCGCCTACCGGAAGTTCGCGGGGTAGCGGTTTGAAGCGGCTTCCCTACTACCCCGGCTGTACGCTCCACACCAAGGCGAAGTCGCTGGATGAGGTTGCGCGCAAGGTCGCGCTCAGGCTCGGTATCGAACTGGTCGAGATGCCGGACTGGACCTGCTGTGGCGCCATCTACAGCACCAACACCGACGATATTGCTTCCCAGCTCGGCCCGGTGCGGAACCTGTGCCGGGCGAGCCGGCTCGGCGACCGGCTGGTAACCCTCTGCGCGGCCTGCTACAATGTGCTCAAGCGGGCGCGGGTGGCGCTCGAGGACGAGAAGGACGAGCGCACCGGCCGGCGCCTGCTCGACTACATCGAGGAGGAGTACCGTCCCGGCCTGCGGGTCGTGCACTACCTCGAACTCCTGCGCGACGACATCGGCTGGACCGAAATCAGGGCGCGGGCCGGCCGGTCGCTCTCCGGGCTCCGGGTCGCTTCCTACTACGGTTGCCTGATGTCGCGGCCGCACGCGGCGATGGAGCTCGGCGACCCGACCGACCCGCGCATCCTCGACGACCTGATGGCGGCAATCGGCGCCGAGCCGCTCCGGTTCGACTTCAAGACCAAGTGCTGTGGCGGGTATCTTGTCCTCACCCGGCGCGAGGTGGCGGAGAACTGCGCACGCCGGGTGGTCGAGAACGCGCGCGAGTCCGGGGCCGAGGTGATGACGACAAGCTGTCCGCTCTGTCACTACAACATTGACGCGCTCCAGCACGACATCGCGGCGCGCGAGAAGGCATTCAAGCCGATACCGATTCTCTACTTCCCGAAGCTGGTCGGGCTCGCGCTGGGGGTGCCGGCGGCGGAACTGGCTCTCGACTACGGCAAGATTGACCCGAGGCCGGCGCTCGCCGCGCGCGGCCTGCTGGACTGAAACCGATGCATCCAAGGAGGCATTGTGGCTGAGAAGCTCAAGCTCGGGCTCTACTGGGCGGCGTCGTGCGGCGGCTGTGAGATCGCGATGCTCGACACCAACGAGAAGATCCTCGACATCATCGCCCGCGCCGACATCCTGCTCTGGCCGGTGGCGATGGACACGAAGAAGGCGGACGTCGAGACCTGGCCGGACAAGCACCTCGACCTCTGCCTGTTCAACGGCTCGGTCCGGAATTCGGAACAGGAAGAGTGGGCGCACCTCCTGCGCCGCAAGACCAAGGCGCTGGTCGCCTTCGGCTCCTGCGCCCACCACGGCTGTATTCCCGGGCTGGCGAACCTCAACAGCCGGGCCGAGGTGTTCCGGAGTTCCTACCACGACCAGCCTTCGCTCGACGAGACGAAGGGCACCGAGCCGCAGACGAGCTTCGCGGCGCCCGAGGGCGAGCTGACTCTGCCCCGGTTCTATGACGGGGTGTACCCGCTTGACCGGGTGGTGGACGTGGATTACTACCTGCCCGGCTGTCCGCCGCCGGTGCCGGTTATCCTCACGGCGCTGGAGGCGGTCTTCAGCGGCGACCTGCCGGCGAAGGGCACGGTGCTCGCCCCGGCGAAGGCGCTCTGCGACACCTGCCCGCGCAACAGCACCCTGCCCAAGAAGATGCCGGACATCAAGCGGCCGTGGGAGATCGCGGCGAACCCGGAGGACTGCTTCCTCGCCCAGGGTCTCATCTGTATGGGCCCGGCGACGCGGTCCGGCTGTGAGTCGCGCTGCATCAACGGCAACTGGCCCTGCACCGGCTGTCTCGGCCCGACGCCGGAAGTGAAGGACCAGGGCGCGAAGATGCTGTCCGCGCTGGCGGCCATCCTGCGGGTGGACGACGAGAGCGTGATGACCGACGAGGAGACCCGCAAGCTGTTGGCGAAGGTCAAGGACCCGGTCGGGACGTTCTATATGTACGGACTGGCCAGCGCGACCATCAATCGGCGCAGGAAACAGGGCGAGAGTGTGGCGGCAGGAAAGGAGGCGAAATGAGCGGGCGCATCACCATTGACCCGATTACCCGGCTCGAGGGCCACGGCAAGATCGAGATCTTCCTCGACGACAAGGGCGACGTCGCCAACGCCTACCTGCAGGTGCCGGAACTGCGCGGGTTCGAGGAGTTCTGCGTCGGCCGCAAGGCCGAAGACATGCCCCAGCTCACCAGCCGGATCTGCGGGGTCTGCCCGGTCGCGCACCACTACGCTTCGACCAAGGCGCTGGACATGGCTTTCGGGGTCGAGCCGACCCCGACCGCGCGCAAGCTCCGCGACCTGATCTACGCCGGGTACATAATCTACGATCACATCCTGCACTTCTACTTCCTGGGCGGGCCGGACTTCGTGGTCGGCCCGGACGCACCGAAAGAGAAGCGCAACATCATCGGCGTCATCGAGAAGGTCGGGCTCGACGTGGCGAAGGAAGTCATCAAGCACCGAGCCTACGGCCAGAAGATCACCGAAATCCTCGGCGGCAAGCCGACCCACCCGGTCTCGGGCGTGCCCGGCGGCCAGACCAAGACGCTGAGCGAAGAGGAGCGGCAGGAGATCGAGCGGATGGCCCGGTCCTGCGTCGAGTTCGCCGAATTCACGCTCAAGCTCTTCGCCGACGTCGTGCTCGCCAACCGTGACTATATGAAGCTGGTCACCGACCCGGCGCTCGGGCTGGCGACCTACAACATGGGCCTCGTGGACGAGAACAACCACGTCAATTTCTACGACGGCCGGGTCCGGGTCACCGCGCCGGACGGCAGCGAGTTCCTCAAGTTCCCGGGCCGGGACTACCTCGAGCACATCGCCGAGCGCGTCCTGGAATGGAACTACGTCAAGATTCCCTACCTCAAGGCGGTCGGCTACCGGGGGCTGACCGACGGGCCGGACTCGGGCATCTACCGGGTCGGCCCGCTGGGAAGGCTCAACGCGGCGGACGGGATGGCGACACCGAAGGCGCAGGAGCATTACGACCAACTCTGCGCCACCTTCAAGACGAAGCCGGTCAACTCGACGCTGGCGTTCCACTGGGCGCGGCTGGTCGAACTGCTCTACGTCTCCGAACTCGCGCTCCAGCTCGCCTCGGACAAGAGCATCACCGCTGCCGACACCCGCAACATGAACTACGCGATGCAGGAAGAGGGCATCGGCGTGGTCGAGGCGGCGCGCGGCACGCTGTTCCACCACTACTGGCTGGACGGCGACCGGCTGGTCAAGAAGGTCAACCTGATCGTCGCCTCGACCAACAATATGGGCCCCATCTGCATGAGCGTGCGCGACGCGGCGAAGAAGCTGGTGCGCAAGGGCAAGGCGGATGACGGGCTGCTGAACACGGTCGAGATGTTCTTCCGTGCCTACGACCCCTGCTTCGCCTGCGCCAGCCACTTGCTTGGCCGGCCGGCGCTGGAGATCAGCCTGCGGGGGCCGGATGGCACACTGGTCGAGAAGCTGACGAACACCGAGTAGACGGCCCGGGGGAAGACAGAGAGCGGGGCAGGGCGAATCGCCCTGCCCCGGCCTGTTGACGTCGGTTGCCGGGGGGCGTATACTGTGCCGAACCGGAATGCGAACCTTGGAGGTAGTAATGATGGCGAAATTCAGACTGGTGCCGGCGCTGGCCCTGCTGGCGGCAGGGTGCAGTCTGCTCGGCGGGGGCGACTACCAGGGCAGTCGCGCCGAAGAACAGCAGACCGAGACCTGGGAGGCGGGCGAGGTCGGCCGGGTGGTGGTTCAGAATGTCAATGGCGAGGTGCAGGTCAAGACCGGCCTTACGGCAACTGCGCGGATAACGCGGTACTGCACGGGCAGGGACCGGGCCGACGCCGAGGCCAACCTCGACCGGGTGGTGGTCAGCGTGACGGTCGTCGCCGGGGTGCTGACGCTCCAGGTCCAGGTGCCGGAGCGCGACCCGCGCCTGTTCGGGGCCGACATCGAGATAACGGTGCCCCCGACCACGGCGGTGGACCTCCAGACCGTCAGCGGCGGCATCGTGGTCACGGGCATCAACGCGGCGATGCAGGTTGAGACCACGACCGGCAACATCACGACCCACGGCGTGCGCGGCAACATCGCCGCCGCGAGCGGCAACGGCGCGCTCGATATTGACATGGCCGAACTGGCCGCGCCCCACGCGGTGACGCTTTCATCGGGGCGCGGTGACGTGCGGCTGACGATACCGGCGAGCTCGTCGGCGATGTTCACCCTCACCGCGGCCGGCGGTGAAGTGGCGGTGACCGGTTTCGACGGTGTCTTCTACACCGTCAACACGCCGCAGAACAAGGTCGGGGTCATCGGCACCGGCGCCGGGCTCATCACCGCCACGTCCGCGAATGGCAACGTGACCCTGCGGGCGAAGTAGGGCCGCGTCCTGTCTACGGGCGGGGTTCCCGACCGGCGTTGACTTGGCGGCCATTGCCGGTCATACTGAGTGGTATGAGAAAGGCACGAGTATTCTCCATCACAGAGTACGCCGAGAAGGCGTTGCGCAAGGCCGAGTACCTCAAGGATGAGAACGGCGTCGTCATCGGCCGGGTTCCCGGTGCTTCCGGCTTCTTCGCCCAGGGCGACAGCTTCGAGGACGCACGGGCGAATCTTCGCGACGTTATCGAGGGCAATGTCGTGCTGGCGCTGCAACTTGGTCTGCCCATCCCTGAAATCGAGGGGGTGAGGATGACCGAGCAGGCGCATGCCTAGGCTCACCCCGCTCAAGCCGCAGGAGGTCATCCGCAAGCTGGTCCGTCTCGGCTATGAAGGGCCGTATCCCGGCGGCAGGCATCAGCGGATGGTCAACCTCGAAACCGGCAAGGTCATACCGGTTCCCTTCCACAAGGGCCGTGACGTCAGTGTCGGGCTTGTCGCCGAGATAATCAGGGAACTCGGCATCTCGCGAGAAGACTGGTTCGCGCTCTGACCGGTCCGGACCCGGGTTTCCTCAGTCCGCTGTCCGGATAACCTTCGCGCCTGCCCGATGGCCGGGAATCTCCGCGGTCAGGAAGTAGACCCCGGCGGCGACCGACGGAAGCGACCGTGCCTGGCGCGAAATGCCGGCCGGTGCGCTGACCTGCCAGCCGTCCAGCTTCCGGCCCTGCCGGTCGAAGAGCGATAGCCGGACC
>DSBX01000222.1 GCA_011049385.1 Caldifarciminota bacterium
GGGTCTGCCGCAACCGCTTCGAGCTGTTCCGGGCCGTTCGCCGGCAGATCGAACCGTTCCCGGCACCGGGTTAGGCGCGACCGGGTAGCCGGGGGTGAAGTCTGGGAAGGACAGGACGATTCCACCGGAGGCTCCGGATCACCTCGGTCGTGCACAAGGGCCTTTCGAGGAGCGTTGCCGAAGGGTTCTGTCGTACCACATGGCCCCGAAGACCGTCACTGCTCGCTACCTGGGACCACAAATCGTCCGATCCGACCAGCACCGCCTGTCAATATCGGAATTGGGACTCCTGCGCGGCGGCATAGTCATCCATCGGCAGTTTGACCCCGGCCTCGCGGGTGAGTGTCTCCCGCTGACGGTGCTCGTGGTCGTACCAGTTCACGGCCGCGACCAGCACCTCCGGGTCAATATCCGGCCGCTTGCGCCGGCCGAGCTGTCTTTCGTCGGTGAGACTGTCTCCATACAGGGTAAGGAGAACGTGAATGAATCTGCGCTTACCTTCAAGCCATTCATACGGCGTGGCATAGGCCTTGAGCTGTCCGTCGTCGTTCATCATTACTCCTTCTTCGATTGACTGCTTCCAGTTCAAGCCGTCCGGGCCGGCTCCATCAACTGCTCTGTGTTATGACAAGAATCGGCCGTTTTGTCAAAGCGAATTGCCATTGACCGAAAGAAGGGACTCGGAACAGTCCCGGATTCGCTCCGGCGTTCATTGGCGGTTACCTCCTCCGGCCCGGGCCGCGATTGCGCAATCCGCCCGGCCGGGGTATAGTGTCGTGATGGTCGGCACGCTGGTGAACGTCGCGGCGGTGATTGCGGGCAGTCTCGTCGGCCTGCTCGCCGGCGCACGCCTGCCCGCCCGGCTGACCGGCATCGCCTTCCAGGGTATCGGTCTCTTCTCGCTCGCCATCGGCGTGAGTATGGCCATCCGGACCGCGAACTGGCTGGTGGTGGTGTTTGCGATCGTGCCCGGCGCGATCGTCGGCGAACTGCTGGACATTGACCGGCACCTGACCCGGCTCGGTGAGTTCCTCAAGCGCCGCCTGCGCCTCGGCGGCGCGCGGTTTTCGGAAGGAATGGTCGCCGCCTTCCTGCTTTTCTGTATGGGCTCGATGACCGTGCTCGGCGCGATCGAGGAGGGGCTGGGCAGGGCCCCGAACCTGCTCCTCGCCAAGTCGGTGCTGGACGGCTTCGCTTCGATCGCGCTGGCCGCGACCTTCGGGGTCGGGGTGGCCTTTTCGGTCCTGCCCCTGCTCGTCTACCAGGGCGGACTGACGCTGGCGGCCGGGTCCCTGGCCGGGGTGCTGGCCGATAGCGTGGTCACCGAGGTGAGCGCGGTCGGCGGCCTCCTGCTGGTCGGGCTGGGCATCAACATCCTCGGCCTCGGGAAGCTGAAGGTCATCAACATGCTGCCCGCCCTGCTCTTCGCCGGGGCGCTGGCCTGGTGGCTGGTGCGGTAGGCCGGCTCAGGCGAGCGCGGCCTCGGTCTCCGGGTCGAAGAAGTGAAGCTCCTCCGGCGCGAAGTAGAGCTCGACCGCCTCACCCGGCTTGGGCGCGAACCGGGGCGGGACCCGGGCGATGAGCGTCGCCGGGCCAACCTTGAGGTAGAGGATGGTCTCGTTGCCCATCAGTTCCGCGACCTCGACCCCGGCCTTGACCGGCTGTCGGCCGGCCGCGTCGAAGCCGATGCTCTCCGGCCGCACCCCGAGCGTGACCGGCCGGCCGCCCAGGGGCGCAAGCGGCCGGGCGTAGCGCTCGCCGAGCGCGAGCGTGATGCCCTCGCCGACGAAACGCAGGGGTGCGGGTTCGACCCGGCCTTCGAGGAAGTTCATCGGCGGCGAGCCGATGAAGCCGGCCACGAACCGGCTCACCGGCCGGTTGTAGAGCGTGAGCGGGTCCGCGACCTGGAGCAGGCGGCCGTCCTTCATCACCCCGATGCGCTGGCCGAGCGTCATCGCTTCGACCTGGTCGTGGGTGACGTAGAAGACCGTCGTCTCCAGCCGCTGGTGGAGCCGGGCGAGCTCGGCCCGCATCCCGACCCGGAGCTTGGCGTCGAGGTTGGAAAGCGGCTCGTCGAACAGAAAGACCTGCGGGTCGCGGACGATCGCCCGGCCCAGCGCGACGCGCTGGCGCTGGCCGCCCGAGAGCGCGCGCGGCTTGCGTTCGAGCAGTTCCTCGATGCCGAGAATCTTCGCCGCGTCTTGCACCCGGCGCCGGATTTCCGGCTTCTTGACCCGGCGCAGTTTCAGCGCGAAGGCCATGTTCTCGAAGACCGACATGTGCGGGTAGAGCGCGTAGTTCTGGAAGACCATCGCGATGTCGCGGTCCTTGGGCTCGGTCCAGGTGACCTCGCGCTCGGCGATGAAAACCGCGCCCCGCGTGGGCTCGTCGAGCCCGGCGAGCAGGCGCAGGGTGGTGGACTTGCCGCAACCGGACGGGCCGACAAGGACGAAGAATTCGCGGTCCGCGACCTCGAGGTCGAGCCGGTCCACCGCGGTGACGTTGCCGTCGAAGACACGGGTGACGCCTTCGAACCGGACCTTACCCACGCTTTTCCTCCGGCCAGAGCACATTGAGCAGGGCGGTGATGGTGTCTTTCAGGTCGCGCCGGGTGACGACCTTGTCAATGAGGCCGTGCTTGAGCAGGAACTCGGCGCGCTGGAAGCCTTCGGGCAGTTTCCCGCCGATCGTGCTCTCGATGACCCGGGCACCGGCGAAGCCGAGGAGAGCGCCCGGTTCGGAGATGATGATGTCTCCGAGCGAGGCGTAGGAGGCCATCACCCCGGCGGTGCAGGGGTCCACCGGCACCGAGATGAACGGCACCGCGGCCCGGCGCAGGAGACCGAGTTCGGCCGAGGTCTTGGCCATCTGCATCAGCGAGAAGATGCCCTCGTACATCCGCGCCCCGCCCGAGCTGGAGACGATGACCAGCGGCCGGCGCTCGGTGCGCGCCAGCCGGACCGCCCGCGCCACCTTCTCCCCCACCACCGAGCCCATGCTCCCGCCGATGAACCCGAAGTCCTGGATGCCGAACACGATCGGAATCTGCGCCATGGCCGCCCGGCCGTAGGCGAACGCATCGGTCCGACCGGTCTTCTCGCGGGCTTCCTTCAGCTTCTCGCGGTACTTGGGGAACTCAAGCGGGTCCGCGGCGGCAAGGTTCGCATCGAGTTCTTCGAGCCGGCCGTCGTCGAGCAGGACCGCGATGTAGCGGTCCGGGGTGATGCGGAAATGGTGACCACAGCGCGGGCAGACTAAGAAGTTCGTCTCCAGCGTCTTGCGATAGAGAATCTCGCCACAGCCCTCACAGCGGAGCCACTGGCCGGCGGTCGTCTGGGTCCGGGTCGTCGGACCGGATTGAGGCGGCATCCAGCCAGTATATGAACCGCCCCCGGGCTGTCAAACCGGCGCGGTTTGACGCCGCGCCGACAGCGGCTAACCTGAAACCATGAGAAGGCTCATCATCCTGCTCGCCCTGGCCGGCGTCGCCGGCGCGACCGCGTTCGACTTTGTCGTGCTCGGCGACCGGACCGGCACCGCCCACGACAGCATCTTCGTCCGGGTGCTGGAGGAAATCCGTCTACTCCGGCCCGACTTCATCGTCGGGACCGGCGACCTCATCGAGGGCTACACCGACGATATCGGCGCGGCCGCGGCCGAATGGGACCGCGTGCTGGAACTGCTTGCCGCCACCGGCGTGCCCGGTTTCTACGCGCCCGGCAACCACGACGTCTGGGATGCGGCCAGCGAGTCGCTCTTCACCGCCCGCGTCAACGCGCCGACCCGGTCCCTGGCCCACGGCAACAGCTTCTTCATCTTCGCCGACAACTCGCGCTGGGTGAGCTTCTCGGACTGGCCGGAGGAACAGCGCCGCCGCTTCCGGGCCGAACTGGGCAAGGCCCGGCGCTACCAGCACCGCTTCGTCCTGATGCACCGGCCCTGGTGGCGCTACGCGCTCGAGGCGGACCGGCCGGACACGCTCCACGAGTGGCTCCGCGCGGCCGGCGTCGGCTGGGTCTTCACCGGCCACGACCATTTCTACTGCTCCCACGTCCGGGACGGCATCAACTACTCCCAGGTCGGCCCCTCCGGCAGTCGGTTGAAGGTCCACTCCGACCGGGGCCGGGGCGGTTTCCAGAACTATCTCTACGGCCGGGTCGTCGGCGGTCGGGTTTCGCTGACCGTGGTCGAACCGGGCCGGCTGTATGCCCCGGATGTCGTCACCCTCGGCACGGTCGAGGCGCTGAGCCGGGCCCGGGATGCGGGCGTGCAGGTGGACCCCTTTCCGCTCGGCCCCGGGCAGGGGCGCGAATCCCGGCTCCGCCTCGCGCTCACCGACGTCGCCGGCGAAGGCCAGGGCGGACAGATGACCTGGCGGACCGAAGGCACACACTGGCACATCCAGCCCGACGCGCTCAGCTTTCTCATCGAGCCGGACGGCCGGGGAGAATTCGATATCATCGCCCGGCTCGGGGACCTGGACCGGCCCTGGCCGCCGCCGATGCTCGAACTGCCCTGGCGGCACTCCGGGGGGCGGGTGACCGAAATCGAGATTCCCCTCCCGGTCAAGCGCCGGGCCCGGGCCGGCGCTTTCGACGGACCGCCCGGGGACACCTGCTGGCAGGCGGTTCTGCCGCTCGAGCACCTCGCCGGGAACAGCCTTGAGCCCGGCGCGGTCGAGCCGGCCGAAATCCGGGTCGGCTTCGATTCGCTCAATCTCTACCTCTCGATTCGCTGTCACGACACCCGGCCCGATCTCATCCGGGCCGAGGTGACCGGGCGCGACGAACCGGTCTACGGTGACGACCACGTCAACATCGTGTTCGACCCGGACCCGGCCGCGACCCGGGCCTGGGCGGCGCAGGTCGCCGCCACCGGCGACAGCGGTCTGCCCTCGCCGCCCTACTACCAGCTCTTCGTCAACCCGCGGGGCACGATTGCGGACCGCCGCTGTCGCTTCTTCGGCCGCCGGGGCGAAAGGGACTGGAGTTGGGACGGCAACTGGACGGTCGCGGCCGACACCACGGACCCGGACGGCTGGAGCGTGACGCTCGCCTGTCCGCTGACGGAATTCGGGGATGTCCACCCGGAAGAATGGGGCATCAACGCGGTACGCTACCAGTCGCGCCGCCGCGCGACCGGGACCTGGCAACCGCCCTTCCGCCACGACCCCCGGACCTTCGGAACGCTTAAGCGCTAACCGGGCAGGATCACCCGGGGGCGGACGACCCCGACCCGGAGCTGGGTCGTACCGCTGAGCAGGACCAGCCCGCCCTCCGCCTGCGCCAGCGCCTCGCCAATGGCGGGGGTGAAATCGCGGTCCCCGTACCGGCCGGTCATCACCAGGGTGAAGGCTGGTGAAAGGCCGATGGCGTCGGCCAGGTCCAAGCCTGCGCAGATGAGGCCGGCACAGCCCGCGGCTTCGCACCGCGCCAGCAGTTCCGCATCGGCAAACGCCCGGACCGCGACCAGCCCGGGACCGGGCTCCTGCCCGGTGAGCCGGCCCCAGCGCTCGCCGCCCAGGCCCCAACTCCCGGAGAAGCTCCTGCCCGCGCCGGTGACGACCGCGCCCCGGTCGCTCACTTCGCTTACCTCACCCGGCAACCACGCCCGGACCAGCACTTCTTCGAGCAGGGGTTCGATGATGACCATACCGAAGGCCTCGTCAACCCGGTTCACCCGGCCCCGCACCGGCGAGCGGCTGACCCTGAGCTTCGTCGGGTCGCCGACCGCGACCAGCCACTGCCCGCGCTCGACCTCCTGGCCCGGTTCGACCCGGAGCCAGTGGGCAAGCTCGCCCGGCTCAATGCCCAGCTCCTTCGCCGCCGGTACGCTGGTGTATTCCCGGGCCGCCTCCGGCCGCTCGCGCACGACCAGCACGCCGCCGGGCAGGAGCCGTTCAACCCGGCCCGCGACGTTGGAACGAAACCGCTTGTCGCCGAGCAGGCGCCGCGGCCGCCGGGCGAGCACGTCGCCGACGTCAATCTCATCCCCGGGCTTCACCGTCAGCCACTCCGCCACGTCTTCGTCGGACGGCGGATGACCGGCGGCCTCGGCGCCGCCCCGAGCCAGCGCCGAAGCGACATCCAGGAAGAACGGCCGCAGGAACTGCCGCTCGCTCCGGGCGATGACCGTTTCCGGCTCGACCCGGTCGCCGGGCCGGACCAGCACCTCGCCCGGGATGGCGAGTTCCCGGCGCATCTCAAGCGGCCCTTCGCTCACCACCGCCTCCCGGACCGTATCCGCCGGCCGGACGTCCGGGCGGTACTCGTTCCCGGCCACCAGTTCCGCCGCCCCGGTTTCGACCGGCCGGGGCCGGTTATCAACGACCAGCCCGACCTCGCCGTCGCCGTCGGCCATCGCCGCTACCTCGCCCGCGCCGACCTCGCGCCCGGCGACCCGGACCGCGTTCCGACCGCCGGGCGCGCGCACCCGGCCGAGCCGGACCAGCGCCAGCTTGTCGAAGAGTTCGAGGGCGAGGTCCGGGTTCACCGAAGCGAGCACGCCGAGGTGCGGGAACAGGAACGCCCGGTCCACCGCCAGTTCGATATCTTTGGTCGGCTGGAGCGCGTCAATCAGCATCATCGCCGCCGCGGGCCGGGGCGAATGCGACATTATCCCGCCGCTGCCGATGAGCATATCACAACCTTCGGCCAGCGCGGCCAGGGGCCGGGCCGGTTTCTCCTCTCGCCGCCGGGGCAGGCGGAGCAGGGCGACGATGTCCCGCTCCTGGGGCGCGATGGGCTCCGGCTCCTCGCGCAGGACCCGGTGGTGATGCTCGACCGCGGCCCGCACCGCAATGACCGCGGTCCCCCATTCGACCCGCATCTCACCGGGGTCGGCCGCGAGCCGGGTCGGGTTCAGCGCTTTGTTGCCGATGATGTTCCAGGTCTCGCGGCCCTCGCACCCCGGGCGGTAAAGCCGGTCTATCGCCGCGACCCCGGCGAGCTCGGCGACGTTGCGGATACTGTAACTCAGGCCGAGGTTCGCGCTCACGGTTCGGAAGACTTCGCCCTCCCGGGCGCTGAAGACGTCGGTCGTGGCGCCGCCGATGTCAACCGCGAGGATGCTCCGCTCCAGCCGGGCCGCGGCCGACGCCAGCAGGACGCCGAAGGCGGCCGGGGTGGGTATTATCGGTGCCGCCACCCACTCCTGGAGCCGGTCATAACCCGGGGCCTGCGACATGACGTGGTTCATGAACAGGTCGTGGATCGCCTGCCGGGCCGGGGGCATATTCTCGGTCCCGGCGTCGGGACGGATGTTCTCGACCGGCATAAAGCGGTAGCGCTCGCCCAGCACGCGCTCGACCTGCTCCCGGGCGTTGACGTTGCCGGCGTAGACGACCGGCAGTTGCGCGTTCGGGCTGAGCTTGGGCCGGAGCCCGGCCTCGACCAGCAGTTCCGCGAGGTAGACCGGGCCGGTTATCGCGTCGGCGTCGAAGCCGCCCGCGAGCAGGACCATATCCGGCCGAAGCCGGCGCAGGTCCTCGATCTTGCGGTAGGGCGTCCGGCCGTCGTTCATCGCCAGGGTGTCGAGGACTATCGCGCCGGCGCCGAGCGCGGCCCGGTCCGCGGTTTCGGCGGTCAGGTCCGCAACCAGCCCGGTGACGACCATCGCCAGCCCGCCGCCCGCGCTCGAAGTCGCAAAGAGCGGCAGGACGGGCCGGCCCTCGGACCGCAGGCGGAGCCCGGATGCCTCTTCGAGCGCGGCCAGCGCGTTGCGCAGGCAGATGCAGACGTCCTCGTGGGGCTTCTCGACCGTGGTCGGCGCTTCACTGCGCCGGTAGCGCCAGCCCTCGCCCTCACGCGCAAAGAGCGTCACCTTGGTCGTGGTACTGCCGACGTCGGCGACCAGGAAGCGTTCCATGTCGAGGCCTGCGCTCATCGCGGCCGGTCCGGGTGCGCAGGTTCCGGGAACAGCGTCCGCACCGCGACCGCGTCCACGATGTCGTTGAGCGAGAAGAGTCGGTCGAAGTCGGCCAGGGTGAAGCGGTAGCCGCGGCGAAGCCGGAGGACGAGGACCGCGAGCAGGGCTTCGAAGGTCAGGAGACAGCCGCGCGCGCCGGTCTGCCGTTCCAGTTCGGCGAGGTTGCGCTCGCTGTCCGGTTCGTCCTCGTAGCCGGGCGCGACGAAGAGAAAGCGGGCGGCCGCGGCCGGCTACGAGGACGAACC
>DSBX01000056.1 GCA_011049385.1 Caldifarciminota bacterium
ACTGCGGTCAGACGATCGTGCGGGTCCGGTTCGGTAACCGGGGCAGTTGCTACTGCCCGGGGTGCCAGCGTTAGGAGGCGAGTTGGTCGGCAACACATTCGGGATAATCTGCCACGGCGGCGCCGGCGTCCTGCGCGACCCGGAGGCGGCCGCCGCGGGACTGGGCGAGGCGCTCCGGGCGTCCTACGCCCTGCTTCGCCAGAGCGGCGCGGCGGTTGACGCGGTCGTCGAGGCGGTGCGGGTGATGGAGGACAACCCGCTTTTCAACTGCGGGACCGGTTCCGCGCCGACCTATGACGGCCGCACGGAGATGGATGCCGCGGTGATGACCCAGACCGGCGAGTTCGGCGGCGTGCTGGCCATCAGCCGGGTGCGGAATCCGGTGCTGGTCGCACGGAAGGTGATGACCGAGACTGACCATCACCTGCTGGCCGGGGAGGGCGCGGTCGGCTTCGCCCGGAAGTGCGGGTTCGAAGACCACGACCCGATGACCGAGGGGGCGCGGGAGCGGCTGGCCCGGCTCCTGGCCGCGGGCGAGTCGCCGTTCTTCAGCCTCGAGAAGGTTCGCAAGTACGGGACCGTCGGCGCGGTGGCGATTGACCGGCGCGGGCGGCTTGCGGTCGCAACCTCGACCGGCGGCATCACCGGCCGGCTGGCCGGCCGGGTCGGCGACTCCGGTATCCCGGGTGCCGGGACCTGGGCCGCGCCGAGCGGCGCGGTGTCCTGTACCGGCCACGGCGAGGCGATACTGCGGTTGATGCTGGCCCGGGATATCGCGGACCGGATGAAGACGATGCCCGCGTCGGTGGCGATGACACTGGCGCTGGCCGAGGCCCGGCGCCGGAAGTTCGAGGTCGGCGCGGTCGGGATGGACGCGCGGGCCGGGTTCGCCTTCGGGCACACGACGCCGGACATGTCCTACGGCTACATGATTGCCGAGCGGTTGTTCCTGTTCACGGACGGCAAGGACAGAAAGAAAGCGACTTGATGCCGAGGAGGACCGCGGCCTGGCTGCTGGTTGCCTGCCTCGGGTTGCTGGTCTTCCCGACGCCGACTTCAGGCCAGTACCGCTGGTTCGGCAAGAACAAGGTCCAGACCCGGGACTACCGTTTCCAGTCCTACGAGACCGAGCATTTCCGAATCCTGTTCTACCCGGGCGGTGAGGGCATCGCCGAGTTCGCCGCGAACTCGGCCGAGGAGTACTACGCCGGGTTGGTGCGCGACCTCGGTTTCGAGCTCGACTTCAAGGTGCCCCTGATAGTCTATCTCTCACCCGGCCAGTTCAGCGAGACGAACGTCATCCTCGACATCATCGAGGAGGGGGTGGGCGGGTTCGCCGAACTGTTCAAGAATCGGATTGTCCTGCCCTTCTCCGGTTCTTATGCCGATTTCCATCACATCATCGGCCACGAGGTAACTCACATCTTCCAGTTCGCGATGTTCTACCGGTCGCGGATGGCCAGCCTGCTGGGCGCGGTGGACGAGTTCCGGATACCGCTGTGGGTGCTCGAGGGGCACGCCGAATACCAGTCAGGATGGGTGAACGTCCGGTCCGAGGTGTTCATGCGCGACCTGGTGCTCAACAACCGCGTCGTGCCGATCCAGCACCTGCACGACGGGATGGGCTACCTCGTCTACCGGCAGGGCGAGTCGTTCTACCATTTCGTCGAGGAGAAATACGGCCGGCCCAAGGTCTACGAGTTCCTGCACACGCTCAAGAACCGACGCAACCTCGAGGCGACCTTCAACCGGGTGTTCGGCGCCGGGGTCGAGCGGGTCAGCGAGGACTGGATGCGTTGGCTCAGGGTCCGTTACTGGCCCCAGGTCACGGAACTGGTCCACTTCGACACGCTCGCGCGGAAGCTGACCGAGCACCGTCGCGACGGCTCGGTCTATAACACCGCGCCGGTCATCTCGCCGAGCGGCACGAGAGTCGCATTCATCTCGGACCGTCACGAGTACACCGACCTTTACGTGATGTCGGCGCTGGACGGCCGAATCCTGAAGCGGCTGGTGCGGGGCGAGCGTTCGGGCGGGTTCGAGGCGATGCACCTGCTTCGGCCCGGCATCGCCTGGTCGCCCGACGAGGAGCTGATTGCGCTGGCCACGACTTCGGCCGGCCGCGACAACATCGCTCTCATCGAGTACGCGACCGGGCGCGTGCGCCGGAGGCTGGCTTTCGGTCTCGATGCGCTCCGCGCGCCGGTCTTCGCGCCGGACGGGCGGAGCCTGGCTTTCGAGGGCGTCCGGAACGGGTTCTGCGACATCTATACCGTCGGCGTTGAGGGCGGGCAACCCCGGCGCCTGACCTACGACATCTACGAGGACCGGGACGTCGCTTTCTCGCCCGGCGGCGACAGCCTGGTCTTTGTCTCGGACCGGCCGGACCCGGGCGGGGAGTGGCTGCCGGGCATTTATGCGCTCTGGCTGCGCGACGAGCAGGGCAGGCTGACGCGGCTCACCGACCGGAGCCCGGACCTGGGCCGGCCGGCCTTTACCGGCGATGGGCGCAGGCTGGTCTATACCGCGGCCGATTCGGCCCGCAATATCTACGTCTACTCGCTCGACGAGCGCCGCAACGTCGGCCGGACCCGGTTCACCGGCGAGGCGTCGCATGTCTCACTTTCCGCCGACGACCGGCGGCTGGTGTTCGCGTACTTCGACAATGCCGGCTGGGACATCGCCGTCATCCACGAGCCGCTGGAGCGGATTCCGACCGAAACAAGTGTTTTCGCGGTCGCGACCGACACCGCCCGATACCGGCCCGAGGGCCTGGACTTCAGCCGGGTCAAGCGGCTGGGATTCAGCATCTCGCCCGACTACGCGGTCGGCGCGGCGACCTGGTCGTCGGCCGGCGGTGCGGCCGGGGTCGTCAACGTCGCGCTCAGCGACATGCTCGGCAATCACCGGTTCGAGCTCTACAGCGACATCTACGGCGATATCCTGAACTCGGACCTGACGCTCCAGTACTGGCTCCTGCCCGCAAGGCTGGATTGGGGGTTCACCTTCTTCCAGTTCCGCGACATCCCTTTCTTTGCGCCGGAGTCGCTGGTGATAGACCGGATGAACCGGGGCGGGCAGGTGCTGGCGGTCTACCCGTTCGACAAGCTTACCCGGGTCGAACTGGGGCTGACCGGCTACGCCAGCAACGTCACTTACTGGAACTGGGATGGAAGTTACCGCCAGTACTTCGCGGACTCGTCGCGGTGGGAGCGGGCTTTCTACACGAGCCCGGCCTTCGTTTTCGACAACACTTACTGGACCTGGCAGGGCCCGGCGCGGGGCACGCGACTGCGGGTCGGAGCCGACCTCACGTTTCTGTCCAGCCGCGAGTCCTACGACTTCTACGGCGATTTCCGCAACTACCAGCGCATAGGCCGGCGGGCGGTGTTCGCCAGCCGGCTGTTCGGAGTCGGCGGTTTCGGTGCCGATGCCGGGGGGTACTACCTCGGGGGCGAGACGGTGCGCGGCTACCGCTACTGGGAGTTCTATCGCCGGCGTGGGCCGGCACTGACCCTGGCGAGCCTGGAACTGCGGATGCCGTTCATTGACCGGCTGAGCATCGCCGCGCCCCTGCCTCTCGAACTGGGTGGCATCAGGGGCGTGATGTTCGTGGATGCCGGGTACGTGCCGCAGGACAGCTTCCGGTTCTGGAACCGGGAGATGAACCGGCCCGAGGACATCAAGGTCGGGGCGGGAGCGGGACTGCGCATCCAGATTTCGTACTTCTACCTCAAGCTCGATTGGGCCTACCCGCTCTCGGCGACCGAGGACAGGAACTGGAAGTTCTACTTCGGGCTGGGCACGGAGTTCTAGCGGGATGAGAGCCGGGATTTCCCGGGTGGCCGCTGTCGTTTCCGTTCTGCTTCTGTTCCGGGCCGGGTGTCGGCACGCGGTCAATGTCGGCCCGCCGGTCGAGCCCGAACAGGCGGTCGCCGAGGCGAGCGAGCGTCTCGGGCGGCTGGAGAGTTTTGCCTTCCGGTTCTCTTGGCATACCGACCGCCCGTTCGAGCTTGGCGCCGATTTCTCCGGCGTCAGGGACTCGACCGACCGCGAGTTCTGGCGCGGGACCTGGTATCGTGGTTCGTCGCGCAGTTCCTTCATCGTCGTCGGTGACGGTGAGGTGCAGTACGAGCTTCTCGACGGCGGCTGGAGCCGCGAGCCGAGGGGCATCGAGTCGAGGGTGCTCGACCATATCGAGCAGGTCCTGCGAACCCCGGAGTTCAGGTTCCACAGCGAGACGGGCCGGACCTACCGCTACGAGTTCGACCCCAAGCTCCCGGTGCTCGACCCCTCGGGCCAGAAGCGAATCCGGGGCGAGCTGGAGCTGTGCCGTCAAACCGGGCTTCTCCTGCGCGCCTCCTGCCGGGAGGAGAACGGGCCGGTCCGATGGGAGCTTCGGCTTTCCGGGTTCAACCGCGCCGGCCGGGTGACGGTGCCCTTCGTGCCGGTCCAGGAACTGGCGGTCGCGCCGGTCGGGCGTGCCGGTCGGCGCGAGCTGGGACACGCGGTGCGGACCGTTGCCGCCCGGCTTGACGTCCTGGAACGCCGGCACCGGTTCTTCCGGGCTTCGCCCTTCGACCGGGACCGGCGTTGGGGCCAACTCGTCCTGCAGTTGGAGCGCGAGGAGCCGTCTCCGGTCATCGAGCGCCTGCTCGGGCCGGGGCATGTCGAGTTGTGGACGGCGGAGGGTATCGGTCCGACGGTACCTGCGCCGGAAGGCGTCGTGGAAATCGGCGGTGACGCATCGCGTCTCGCCCGGCCGACCCGGCTTCTGGGCGGCAACGGCGACTTCGCGGTCTCCACCGAGTTGGAGTTCCTGTCTCGGCCGACGCTGGTTGTCGCCGGCCGTGAAGGCGCGGCCCTGCCCGAGGGCGAGCTGGTGCTCCTGGTCGTGGACGGGCGGACGCTCGATGCCGCCCGGGTGCGCGAGGGCAGGTTGGAGTTCGTGGCCCTGGGCGGACGGGAGCAGGTGAAAGCGCTGGTCGCGGTTGCGTCCCTGCCGGCGTCAGCCGGGTTGCGGGTGTTGTCCGCGCGCTCGCTCAAGGCGAGGTTGCGCTGATGAAGAGAACGGGCGGGCGGGCGCGCGTGTCCTGCGCGGCGGCCGGGATGGCTTTGAGGACAGCGGCTCTGCGGGCCGGCCTGCCAGTGTCGTTGCTCGCGGCGGTTGTTTGCCCGGTCGCTACCGGTCCGCTCTCGGTCCTGCGCAGTGACGGTTCCGGGGTGGTCGTCCGTTACGAGGTCGGGGTTCCGCAACTGGTCGAATCCGGTTCCGGAACAGTACGGGTCGAACTGCCCGATGCCGAGTACCCGGCCGCGCCCGGCGCGCGCGACCTGCCGGTGAAGGTGGTCCGGGTCGGACTGCCGCAGGCGGGCGGGTTCCGGACCGTCGTCCGGCCGGGGCCGACCCGCGTTCTGGACGGCGTCGAGCCGTCAGTTGCGGTGGCCGTGTCCCGCGAAGCGGAGTTCCGGCCGCGCCGCCTGCCGAGCCGGGGCGGGCAAGGTGAGGGCTTGCTTGAGGTCGGGCCGGTTGAGGAACTGCGTGGGATTCGTTTCGTGGAGTTGACTCTTCATCCGTGTCGCTTCGATGAGGCGGAACGTCGGCTGGTGGTCCACGAGTGGCTCGAGTTTGAGTTGGTGTTCGACGAGCGGCCGGTGGTGATGTCTGATGCCGACCCGATGAACTCCATTATTGCCCGGATGCTTGTCAATGGCCGGCCGGCGGTGGACTGGAAGCTGCCGACAGTAACCGGGCGCAGGTCATTCTTCGAGCGCTCTGCACACTGGGTCAAACTGACGATCGCCGAGACCGGCATCCACGCAATCTCCGGCCGCGAACTGGCGGCGGCGGGCGTGCCGATAGCCGGCATTGACCCGCGCACCCTGGCACTCCATACCATCGGTGAGTACCGGCAGAACGGACCTTACCCCGACACGATGGTGCCGGTCGCACTGCACCTCGAGGGCGGGGATGACGGCCGGTTCGACCCGGACGACCGCATTGTATTCTACGCCCGGGCTACCGAGCACTGGGCAAACCGCTGTTCGACGTGGGTCGAGAACCTGTACACCGGCCGGAGCGCTTACTGGTTGACCTGGGGGCTTGAACCGGGCGCCCGGATGGCGGTCGGACTCGGGCCGGACACCACTGGGACGCCGTACGTCACGACCGGGCGCTGGCGGGTGCGCCGGGAGGAGAATCGTGAATGTCCGGCGCGGTCGGGCCTGCTCTGGGTGTGGCGGACGATACTCAAGGATTCGCATCGTCCGAGCGTGACTTTCGATGTCCCGCTGGCGGTGGAGACGCCGGTGCGGCTCGAGCGTGTTTCGGGCCGGCTGTTCGCGACGACCAACAGCAACGAGGTGGTCCTGATACTGAACGGCGCGGCTGTTGACACCCTGCGTTTCGAAGCCGCGCCCGCGGCCCAGCCCTATCGTTTCGGGGTGGATGCCGGGGTACCCTTGATGACCCGTGACAACGTCCTGCGCCTGGAACTGCGGGGCGATGGTTCGCGCCGGGTGATGCTCGACCATCTTGAACTCGACCTCGTGCGGAGGTTGTCATTGAGCGACGGCCAGTGCCGGTTCCTGCAGGACGATACCGGTGCGTTCCGGTTCCTGGTCCGCGAAGCGCCCGGACCGGTCATCGCGCTCGACGTCACCGACCCGTACCGGCCGCAGTCGGCGGATGGCATCGAGTACCGCGGGGGGGAAGCGGTCGTCGCCCGGCGCGTCTTCCGCCCGGCCGAGTTCTGCATCGCCGATGCGCGGCAACTGCTGTCACCGGCGGCTGTCGAACTGCGCCGGCCCGGGCGGCTCCGTGCGGCGCCGAGCGCGGACTACTGGATCGTCACGCCCCGCGTGTTTGCGCCCGCGGCCCGCAGGCTGGCCCGGTACCGCACCGGCAACATCGCCTGGCTGCCCGGCGCCCGTGCCGAAGTGGCGGTGCTCGATGATATCTACGACGACTATGCTTTCGGTATGGAGGAACCGGGCGCAATCAAGGCGTTCTTCGCCGACAAGCGCCCGGTCTATGGCCTGCTCGCCGGTGACGCGACGTACGATTACCGCGACCATCTCGGGCTCAGGACCGCACCGGTCGTCCCGTCCTGGCAGGTGGGCTACAGCCTCGACCCTTCGGGCATCAGCGGCCGCGACGCCTTCGCTCTCGATGCCTGGTATGCGGATTTTGAAGGCGCGGGCGACAGCCCGGATATGATCCTCGGCCGCGTGACCTGCCGGAGCGGGGCCGAGCTCGGCGCGTTTGTGGATAAGCTGGTTGCCTATGAATCGGCGCCGGCCGGGCTCTGGAACCGGCGCTACCTGCTCGTGGCCGATGACGAGTGGAACGGCGAGTGGGGGCGGCCGGACCCGATCGGCTTCCGCCACATCGAGCAGTGCGAGACAATGGGGGCCCTGCCCGGCAACACGATGGACCCGGTCAAGGTCTACCTGACCGAGCATTTCTTCGCCGGGCCCAAGAACAAGCCCGGTGCCCGTGCCGAACTCCTGCGCGAACTCCAGGCCGGGGCGTTGGTTTTCGTGTTCTTCGGGCACGGCGACGCGTTCGACCTCTGCCACGAGAGCGTCTTCAACATCGTGCAGGTGCCGGATGTGACCAACGTCGAGCGGATGCCGGTGAGCTACTTCGGCAGTTGCAGTGTCGGCCGATTCGACGACACGAAAACGGAGTGCATCGCCGAGGAACTGGTGCGCAGTCCGCACGGCGGTGCGGTCGTCGCCATCGGGGCGACCAAGGCGACGACCTCGGGTTCGAACACCGTCTTCGCGCGTAACCTGCTCGTGCCGATGTTCGGCGACCCTGATTCGACGGTCGGCACCGCCTTCTTCCTGGCCTGGGCGACGGACCGGCTCTATCACCTGTTCGGCGACCCGGCCACGCGCCTGCGCCGGGCCGACGGCTGGGACGAACCGCTCGCGGTGCGGCCCGACACGCTGCGTCCGGCCGCGCCGTTTCGAGGCCGCGCCCTGCTGGGAGACACCGAGGGACACTGCCAGTGGCGGCTGAGCGGCCCACTGCGGGTGCGCACCTACACGTCCGTGCGCGGCACCGCGAACTATACCC
>DSBX01000319.1 GCA_011049385.1 Caldifarciminota bacterium
AAGGACTTTCCACGACAGATGGATGAGCGGGTTTAGCAGTTCCGCGGTCGGGGGGGCCGAAGACCACGGAGGAAGACCTACCGGGAGATGTTCGGTATCAGCGGCGCGGTGATATCCGCGGTGGACCTGATCCGGGGGTTGGGAGTGTACGTCGGGCTCGATGTGATCGAGGTCGAGGGTGCAACCGGGCTCATAGACACCAATTACGAAGGTAAGGCCGATGCCTGCCTCGCCGCCCTGGCCGACCACGATTTCGTCTTCGTCCACGTCGAGGCGACCGATGAGGCAGGTCACGCCCGGGACGTGAAACAGAAGATTCTCGGTATCGAGTACCTCGACTCCCGGCTCATTGCCCGGGTGATGGCCGGTCTTGAGGAACGGAGTATCGCGGCCCGGGTTGCGCTACTACCCGACCACCTGACCCCGGTCGAGCGGGGCAATCACGTGCACGGTCCGGTGCCGGTCGCCATCGCCGGGCCTGGTCTCGCGCCGGATTCGGTCTCGGTCTACGATGAAGACTCAGTGATAACCGGTGCACTCGGCTTACTGCACGGCGACGAATTTATCCGGACTTTGCTCTCGCGCTAGCCCGGTTTCGGACAACCGCAGATTCTTTCCAAGAACCTGTTGTTGTTGTTGGGGCTGTTGATGAATGTGGAGAGGGCTGAAACCACCGTCTGGCGGCGGTTTCAGCCCCTTGGTTGCGGGGATAACCGGTTGCCGTGATGGTGGACAGGTGCACCCGGATAGGTTGTCCAACTTCGGTTCAACCGGTTATCCCCGACTTATCCCGGAAGCCAGCTTCCGGATTCTTGCGGCCAATACCGGGTCACTCGCGCGCAGGCGCTCGATCTTATCTACCGCGTGCATCACCGTGGTGTGGTCCTTCCCGCCGAAGCAGTAGCCCACTTCCTTCAAGGAGAGGTTGAGCTTCTTGCGCAGGAGATACATCGCAACCTGGCGGGCAAGGGCAAGCTGTTTGGTGCGGCGCACGCTCTTGATGTCGCTGACCGGGATGCCGAACTCGTCCGCGGTCGCGGCGATGACTTCGCCGTGGTCAACCGGCGGGGTCGCCTCGACCAGATCCCGGGACGCCTCCTCGGCGAGGTCAATGGTAATCGGCCGGCCGGTGAGACCGGCCAGCGCGAGCAGGCGGACAAGGCAACCCTCGAGTTCCCGGACGCTGGTCTTCACCCGGTTGGCGATGTAGAGCGCGACGTCGTGGGGCAGTTCCTGCTCTTCGACCGCGGCCTTCTGTTGAATAATGGCAATGCGGGTCTCGAGGTCCGGGGCCTGGATGTCCACGACCAGCCCGGAGCCGAGCCGGGACACGAGCCGGTCCTCCAGGGTCGGAATTTCGCGGGGCGGCCGGTCGCTGGTGAAGACAACCTGGCTCCCGGCGTCGTGCAGGTGGTTGAAGATGTAGAAGACTTCTTCCTGGAGCCGCTCCTTGCCGACCAGGTAGTGGATGTCGTCGAGCAGGAGCAGGTCGAGGGCGCGGTACTTGTGCTTGAAGTCGAGCCGGGAGTTCTTCTCGATGGCCTGGATGAGTTCGAGGAACAGCGTCTCGGCCGGGACGTAATGGACCTTGAGGCCGGGCCGAGTGGCAAGGGCGTGGTTGCCGATGGCCTGGAGCAGGTGGGTCTTGCCGAGGCCGACCCCGCCGTAGAGGAAGAGCGGGTTGTAGGTACCACCCGGGTGTTCGGCGACACTACGGGCGGCCGCGGCCGCGAGGCGGCTGTGTTCGCCGACGATGAAGGTATCGAAAGTATGACGGGCCTGGAGCCGACTGCCGTTGGTGCCCGGCGCCCGCACCGGCGCGAGCGGTCGCCGTCGGCGCAGGCTGGCCGCATCGGCCGCGTCGCGGGCGTGAAACGACAGGCGGTACTCCTGGCCGGTGAGGCTCAGGAGCGCGGAGCGGATCTCGGCCGCGTAATGCTGGCCGAGCCAGTCCGCAAAAAAACCGTTCGGCACGTCCACTTCGAACGTGTCGTTCTTGACCGCGCGACCCCGGGTCGGCGCGAGCCAGGTATCAAACCCCTCACGGTTGACCCTGAGCCGAAGCAGTTCCAGCGCCTCGGACCAGGTCTCGCTCGCATCGTTGCCGGGGTGCGGTCCCTTCGCGCTGGCGCTGGGTCTGTCGCTCGCGAGAGACATCTGCCACCCCTTTCCTGCGCGGCCGGGTCAAGGCCTGTTGATAGCGATTAACCCCGCACCGCGTCCAATTCTGTTGATAGCGGTTGACCGACAACCCGCAGGTTATCCACAAACTTATCCACGGCGAATAACACAGTAACACATTGATTGAAAAAGAGTTACCTCCCCGCGCCGGGGAAAGTCCACAAACATTCTTCCAGATTGTTAAGGCCGTGGGGATGATAGCGGGTCAGATTCGGCTGTCAATAGGGAAGAATCACCCGCGGTATCTTCACGGGCGTTGGTTCAACCGCCGGTGGCTGTCCGGCTTCAGATTCGTCCGGCGGCAACAGCCTGGCCGAGGCTGACCCCGCCGTCGTTGAGCGGGACGAGAACCGGGTGGTGCACGAACAGGCCGCCTGCCCGCAGTCCCCGGGCGATGCGCGTGCGCAGGATGGAGTTCTGGAACGAACCGCCGGTCAGAACCGCACGGTCGAGCCGGTAGCGCCGGGCCACCAGCAACCCGGCCTCGACCGCGGCCCGGCAGAAACCGTTGTGGAACCGGGCCGCTATCCGCCCGCCCGGCAGACCGCGACGGCTGTCCTCATCCGCGGCGAGCAAGGCCGGGCCAGGTTCGATGATGACCGGCTCCTGCTCGTCCCCGGACGCCTGCACCGGGAACCGGTACCCGGCCCGCTCGGCCCGGTCCACCGCGGACTCGAGCGCAACCGGCGCCTCACCCTCAAAGGTCGCCCGCCGCTTCACCCCGCTGATGGCCGCGACCGCGTCGAACAATCGCCCCAGGCTCGAGCACGGCACCCCGGGCGGATGACCGATTACCCCTCGCTTCCGGCCACGTTCCGCACCGGCCTGGCGCAGGTACGCGGCCGCGACCCGGGCCGGGTCCGCCAGCACGGCGCCGGCCGCGGGCAAGCGCAGGTAGCGGAGGTGCCCGGCCCGGAGCCACTTAAGATTCGAGCCCACCATCAGGTACTCACAACCCCAGCCCGCGCCGTCGGTGCCGTAACCGGTGCCGTCGAAACAGAGCGCCAGCGCGGGCCCGGAGCCGACTTCGGTCAGGGCGGCGACCGCGTGGGCATAGTGGTGCTGGACCCGGGACAAAGGCAGGGACAGTTCCCGGCTCATCCGCTCGGCCAGCCGGGTGGACAGGTAATCCGGGTGCAGGTCGCAGGCCAACCGCGTAGGCCGCACCCCGGTCCAGGCCAGGTAGCGGTCCAGCGTGTCCCGGAAGAACGCCTCGGCCTCGGGCGAGGACAGGTCGCCCAGGTGCGGGCTGAGCCAGGCCCGGTTCCCGGCCGCGAGACAGAAACAGCTCCGCATCTCCCCGCCCAGGGCCAGGGTCGGATGTTTCACGTGAAACACCGGGTCGAGCCGGACCGGCGTCGGCGCCCAACCCCGGGCCCGGCGCACCAGCACCGGCGGCCTGCCGTCGAGCACGACCGAGTCATCACAGCGATTTGCTATAGGCCGGTCGTGGCTCAGGGCCGCGTCGAAAACCCGACCCAGCGTCCGCACCAACTCTTCATCCTCGGCAATCAGCGGCTCATCCCGGCGGTTGGCGCTGGTCATCACCAACACCGGGTCGCGGCCCAGCCGGGTCCTGAGGCGGGCAAAGACGAGGATGTGGAGCGGGGTCGAGGCCAGCATCACGCCCAACCGGTCATTGTCCGGCGCGACGTTGTCCGCAACCGCAAGCGAGGGCCGGGCGCGCCGACGCAGGAGGACAATCGGCGCGGCCGGGGAAAGGAGCAGGTCCCGGCCGGTGGCGGTGACCCGACAGAACCGCCGGGCCGCGGCCAGGTTCTCCACCATCAGGGCGAAAGGCTTATGCGGGCGTCTCTTACGCCGCCTGAGCCGGGTTATCGCCGCCGGTTCGGTGGCGTCGCAGGCAAGGTGGAACCCGCCCAGGCCGCGGATGGCGACGACCCGTCCGGCCGCGAGCATGGCCGCGGCCCGGCCCAGCGGGTCCGGCTCGGTAATGCGCCGGCCCTGCCGGTCCAGCAGGAAGGGCTTGGGACCGCAGGCCGGGCAGGCGTTGGGCTGGGCGTGGTGGCGGCGGTCGGCCGGGTCCTCGTACTCGCGGCGGCAGTCCGGGCAGAGCGCGAAACCGGCCATCGTCGTGCGCGGCCGGTCATAGGGCAGGGAGCGGATTATCGTGTAGCGCGGCCCGCACTGGGTGCAGTTCGTGAAAGGATAGCCCTCGCGTCGGTCCCCGGGTCGCAGGATATCCCGGCGGCAGTCCGGGCAGGTTGCGATGTCGGGCAGGACGTCCACCGCCCGGCCCGGTCCCCGGCGGCTCCGGACGATGCGGAAATCCGGGCAGGACGCGGTCCGGGCGCGCTCGACCTTGAACCCGGTTACCCGGGCCAGCGGCGGCGGTTCCCGGCGCAGGCGGTCGGCAAACTCCCGGGCGCGCGGCCCCTGGGCCAGCACCAGCACGCCGGCGGAGCTGTTTGCGACCGTCCCGCGGACGCCCATCGCCCGGGCCAGCCGGTACACGAAAGGCCGGAAGCCCAGGCCCTGCACCTGGCCGGTGATGCGGATGCGGAGAGAAGCGGCAGGCGGACCGCTAACCCGCTGGGTCACATTCCCCGGCTATCCGGCCGATTACGCTTCCGGCTGTTTTTCCCCGGTGTCCGCGGGCTCCGGCTTCCCCGGCACATCAACAACCGGCTCGAACAGGTCCTCGTCCTCCGGCACCTCGAGCAGGTTCTTATCGTCCTTCTTCTGAATCAGCACCGCGACCGCCAGGGTATTACCCGAGAACCAGACCGAGCACCCAAAAGCGATAACTATTAATACAACGATATAGAGCACTGCGCCGATTAGAACCGAGGAAATATCGCTGGCCCAATTGATGGAAACGTAGTCGCCGAGTTCATAGAGCCAGGGCAGGTCCAGGAGGTCCAGGAACCAGTAATGCAGGGCTTGGAGCGGTTCCGGCCACCAGTCCGGCAGGGTGACGTTGAAGTAGTACCCGGCATTGGCGGTGATGTCGTCCAGCTTCGCGCCCGGAACGATGCGCAGAATCGCGTAACCGACCTTGGCCGCGAGAGTTGAGGCAATCGCCAGCAGACCGCAACCCAGCCGGGACAACACCGCAACGGTGCCGACGTAGAGCGCGAGCCGGGCCGGCTGTTCATTCACGCAGGAGAATGCCTCGAAGACGGTGTCGAAGGTATCGTTCTTGGTCGCGCCGACGACGCTGGGCCCGATGAGCAGGCTCACCAGGAGGACGATGAACAGGTAGACCAGGAACAGCGATGCGAAGAAGGCCGGGAGCGCGAACAGGCCCAGCCACAGATCGCCGAAGAACGGCAGGCCGCCGATGGCGCTGGTCGCCAGCCCGAGCAGGCCGACCACCGCCGCGAAGCCGATCAGGAGCAGGGGGCTGGCCAGCACCGAGCACCAGTGGCGGAGCGCGAAGCGGAACGCCTCGCGCGACTCGTAGAACTCATCCCCGCGCAACTGCTCGTAGGCCACCTTGCTGACCGCGGTGCCGGCGATGAGCACCGAGCTGATGAAGAACAGCACACCGACCGCGTACACCAGCCAGGCATACCACGGGAACGGGTAGAGCAGGGGGTCAGGGAACGGCAGGAGCCGGTACTCGCCCCAGATCGCCAGCAGGTCCGACCCGGCGATCAAGTGAGCGAGGTAACCCAGCCCCGAATACCCGGCCAGGCCGATGACAAGCCCGACCCAGGCGATCCAGACCTTCTTCGCCGAGAAGCCCAGGCGCAGGGCGGAGAAGATGTCCTTGTAGTTGAAGTGCAGCTTGGTCATTGTTACTCCTTGTTATCGCACATCCGGTCCCCGGCGCGCGCTCTCAAATGCGCCTCAGCGCCAGCACGACGACGATCGTGACCCCGGCCATCACCGCCAGCAGTATCCACTTCAGCGGCAGGCGGTAGCGACGCTCCGGGAACAGCCGCCGTCGGAACCTCATCGGTCCGGCTCCAGCGCTGTCGCCACGAGTCTATCCTATGCCGCGGCCGGGTGGTGTCAAGCGGGAAAACGGGCGGGCCGCGTTTGACAGCCCGGGTCGAGGCCCTACAATCTCGCCCAGACTTGAAAGACAGAAACCAGAGAAGCGAAAGTGAATAACCGGTCAAAGACCATCCTGCTCGCGCTGTTCGGCGCGCTGTTCCTCTTTCCCGGCCGCGCCTGGGCGTACCTCGACCCGGGCACCGGCAGTTTCATCCTGCAGATGCTCATCGGCGCGGTGCTGGGCGGGCTGGTCGCCATCGGCGTTTTCTGGCGGCGGTTCTTCGCCTGGCTGCGCCGGCTCTTCGGCCGCGGCGGCAACGATGACCACAAGTCCGGGTCCGGCTAGCCCGTCGCCGGCCTCGTTCCGCGACCCGAGCGGCTTCGTCTTCTTCCGCGACGGCGCGGTCCACCGCCAGGTCAACCACCGCTACCGCGCCGAGTACGACCGGCTGATGAGCTCCGGCCTCTACGCCGTGCTCGTCAAAGACCGCCTGCTCATCCCCCACGAAGAAGCCGACGGCCCGCCCGCGGACCCGAAGACCTGCTACAAACTGCTCCGGCCCGAACCGGTGACGACCATCTCCTACCCCTACGAATGGTGCTTCAGCCAGCTCAAGGACGCGGCGCTGGCGACGCTGGCGGTGCAGGAACGCGCGCTCGAGTTCGGCATGTCGCTCAAGGACGCCAGCGCCTACAACATCCAGTTCCACCGCGGCCGGCCGATCTTCATTGACACGCTTTCCTTCGAAGCCTGCCCGGAGGGCCGGCCCTGGGTCGCCTACCGCCAGTACTGCCAGCACTTCCTCGCGCCGCTGGCGCTGATGGCGAAGCGCGACATAAGGCTCGGCCGCCTCGCCGCGCTCTACATTGACGGCGTGCCGCTCGACCTCGCCGCCGCGCTCCTGCCCGGCCGCACCCGCTGGTCCTTCGCGCTCGGCACCCACATCCACCTCCACGCCCGCAGTCAGCGCAAGCACGCCGACCGCGGCCGCAAGGTCGAACCGCGCCGCTTCTCCCGCAACGCGCTCATCGGCATCCTGCGCAGTCTTGCCGGGGGCACGCGCGGGCTCAACTGGCGGCCGGGCGGCACCGAATGGGCCGAATACTACGACGCGACCAACTACTCGGGCGAAGCCTTCGAGCACAAGCGGGCGCTGGTCGAGCGGCTCATCGCGGCGGCGGAGCCACGCACCGCCTGGGACCTCGGCGCGAACACCGGTGTCTTCAGCCGGCTCGCGTCCGGCCGCGGCATCCCGACCGTCGCCTTCGACATTGACCCGGCCGCGGTCGAAAAGAACTACCGCGACTGCCGGGCCGCGGGGGAAGAAAACCTCCTCCCGCTCGTCCTCGACCTCACCAACCCCAGCCCGGGCCTGGGCTGGGCCAACGAAGAACGCGCCTCGCTCGCGGAGCGCGGGCCGGTTGACCTCGTGCTCGCGCTCGCGCTCATCCACCACCTCGCCATCTCCAACAACCTGCCGCTCGACAAGGTCGCGCATCGCTTCGCCCGGCTCGGCCGCCGGCTCATCATCGAATTCGTGCCCAAGACCGACAGCCAGGTCCGCCGCCTGCTCGCCACCCGGGAAGACATCTTCCCCGGCTACACCCGCGCAGGCTTCGAGGCCGCGTTCGGCCTGCACTACACCGTGGACCAGGCCCTGCCAATCGCCGGCACCGAGCGCACCCTCTACCTGATGACCGCCCGGTGAGCAGGGCGCCGCTCCACCCCTTCCTCTTCGCCTGCGCGCCGGTGCTCATCCTTTTCGCCCACAACGCCCGGCGCATCGCGCTCGGCCCGGGTGAGCTCCTCCTGCCGCTCGCGCTCGTCCTCGCGCTGGCGCTGGCCGCGCTCCTCCTCCTCCGCCTCCTGCTCCGGGACTCATCACGGGCCGCCCTCGGCGCCACGCTCACCCTCCTCCTCTTCTTCGGC
>DSBX01000212.1 GCA_011049385.1 Caldifarciminota bacterium
AGACCGCGAGCGCGGTCACCCGGCCGCCGAGGCCCTGCGGGCCGATGCCGAGCCGGTTGATGCGCTCGAGCAGTTCGGCCTCGAGCCGGGCGTAAAACGGGTCCGGGTGAACCGAGCCGATCTCGCGCAGGAGCGATTTCTTGGCGAGTTGGGCGCACTTGTCGAACGGGCCGCCGAGGCCGACGCCGACGATGACCGGCGGGCAGGGGTTGGCCCGGGAGCGGGCGACCCGGTCCACGACGAAGTCCTTGATGCCCTGCTCGCCGTCGGCCGCGGACAGCATCCGGATTTCGCTCATATTCTCACTGCCGCCGCCCTTGGGCTGAACGGTGAGCCGGAGCCGGTCGCCGGGCACGATGTCGGTGTAGATGACCGCGGGCGTGTTGTCGCCGGTGTTCTTGCGCCGGAGCGGGTCGGCGACGATGCTCTTGCGCAGGTAGCCCTCGGTGTAGCCCCTGGCGACGCCGGCGTTGATGGCCTCGGGCAGGATACCGCCGGTGATGCGGACTTCGGCCCCGAGTTCGACCCAGACCACC
Organism: Caldifarciminota bacterium; assembly: GCA_011049385.1. Taxonomy (GTDB): domain Bacteria; phylum Hydrothermota; class Tepidihabitantia; order Tepidihabitantales; family Tepidihabitantaceae; genus DSBX01. The sequence continues at coordinate 537 of DSBX01000212.1, forward strand.
GCCCAACCGGTATCCTGGCAGGCGGGCAGGCGCTCGGCCCGGGCAATCTTGGCGTTCTCGACCAGCTGGCCGAGGATTTCCCGGCCGGCCGGCGATTCTTCCGACCGGATGCTCTTCTCAAGGGCGGTGACGACATCGGCCGGGATCTCGCAGTTGGCGTCAACGCAGAGACGGGCGATGGTGTCGCGGACCTCGTCGAAAGCTATCTCGCGCACAGGTTTCCCTAAAGCGCGTGGTCGAGGAGCCAGATTTCCGGTTCCTCGGGCAAAAGCTCCGCGTCGAGTTCGACCTCGGGCATGCCCAGTCGGGTCACCCGGGGCTGGTCAGCGAGGAACTCGTCAACCGGCGCGATAGCGAAGCCGAGCTGGGAGGTCTTGAAATGCATGGGAATCGTCACCCGGGCCTTGAGCTGGCGGACGACTTCGTGCGCGCCCCGCGCGTCGAGCGTGTAGAGCCCGCCGACCGGCACGAGCAGGACGTCAATCGGCCCGATCGCCGCGGCCAGGTCCGCGCTCAGGACGTGGCCGAGGTCCCCGCAGTGGCAGAGCCGGAGCCCGTCCGCCTCGAAGACATAGACGACGTTGGCCCCGCGCCTGGCGCCGTTCTCGTTGTCGTGCCAGGTGTGGTAGCCGCGGATGCGGAACGCGCCGATGCCGAATTCGCCGGTGCCGTTGACGCGGCGCGGGTTGCCGGTCAGGTCCGCGAAGCCGGCGTGGTCCGGGTGGTCGTGGCTGATGGTGACGCCGTCGGCGGTCTCGGTTATCCGGGCGTAGCGGAGGGCGCCGTCGTAACTGCCGGCGACGTAGGGGTCGGCGAGCAGGCGCGTGCCGTCAGTCGCGGTCAGGAGGAACGAGGAATGACCCAGCCATTTGAGCTTCATCGTTGCGGTCAGTCGGCTTCGGCCGGGACGACCGTCACCCGCTGTTTGATACGGCTGATGTACTCGAACTTGACCTTGCCGTCCGCGACCGCGTAGAGCGTGTCATCCTTGCCCCGGCGTACGTTCGCGCCGGGCAGGAATTTCGTCCCGCGCTGGCGGATGATGATGCCGCCGGACCGGATGCTCTGTGAGGCGTGAACCTTGACGCCAAGCCGCCGGCCGGCGCTGTCGCGGCCGTTCTTGGCTGTTCCGCCGCCCTTCTTCTTCGACATAGTGATTCTCCTTGGGTCGTGCCAAACGTACGGAGTGCCCGCCGGGCACTTGACCAGCCGGGTATTATAGATTGCGGGCGGTGAGTGTCAACCGCGCGTCCGGGCGCGGATGGCATAGAGCAGCAGTCCCTTGCCGTAGTTGAGCCGGTTGAGCGCGAAGGCGCCCAGCACCTGGACGGTCCGGATGACCTTGCGACTGCGCCGCTCCTGCACCCGGAGCAGGAGCGGCAGGCAGGCGAAACGCGCCAGCCCGCTGATGAGAAAGAGCAGGTGGTAGTTGCCGAAGGAACGGCCGAAGAGCTCGACCCGCAGTCCGGACAGGGCCTGGGCGATGACGCCGCCGGCGAGCGAGGCGATGAAAGTCGCCAGCCCGATGACGACCCCGAAGATGGCGAAGTAGCTTTCCTTGCGCACCGGGTTGTCGCCGATGGCGAAGAGCATGTTGATGAGCCCGAGGTTGGCGCCGGTCCAGAACAGGCCGTTGCAGACACCGTCGAGCCAGATCGGGAGGCGGAAGGCCGGGGTGGCGAACAGCCACAACAGCGGCATCACGCCGACCGCGGCGAAGCTGATGACGGTCGCGGCCCGGGGGCCGAACCGGTCAATGTGCCAGCCCCAGAAGAGCTGGAAGAGAATGCCGGTCGTGCCGCCGATGGCGGCGTAGATGCCGACCGCGCCGAACGAGAAGTCGAGGTTGGTGAGCAGGTGGGCGAGGTAGAAGGGCGAGGCGAGCGTGCTGGTCAGGAAGAAGACGCCGAGGAAGAGCGCCAGCCCGGTCAGGAACATCCCGCCCGCGAGCGCGAGGTGGCCGGTGGCGAACGCGCCTTCGACGATGGAGAGCCGAAGGCCGCGGTTCACCCTTTCGGGGCTCAGCCCCGGGCCCGGCGTGTCGTTCACGACCCGCCTCCACAGAGCCGGTCGGCAAGATAGGAACTGCGCACCAGCGGGCCGCAGAACGCGGTGCGGAAGCCGAGCGTGAGCGCCTCTTCCTCCCAGCACCGGAACCGGTCGGGCTCGACGTAGCGGGCGACCGGCAGGCAATGACGCGCGGGCCGGAGGTACTGGCCGATGGTGACGATGTCACAGCCGGCCCCGCGCAGGTCGGCGAGTGCGGCCGAGACTTCCGCGTCACTTTCGCCCAGCCCGACCAAGAGCCCGCTCTTGACCGGGAGGTCCGGCGCGAGCCGCTTCGCGGCCGCGAGCACCGCAAGCGAGCGCCGATAATCGGCCCGCGGGTCGCGCACCGCCGGGCTTAGCCGCTCGACCGTTTCGAGGTTGTGGCCGAAGACCGCGGGCGCGGTATCGAGCACCCGCGCGATGAGCGGTTCACGGCCGCCGAAGTCCGGCGTGAGCAGTTCGACCCGGGCGCCGGTTCGGGCCCGGACCGCCCGGACCGTCGCGGCAAACAGCCCGGCACCGAGGTCTTCAAGGTCGTCGCGGTCCACCGAGGTGAGCACGACGTAGCGCAGGCCCAGCGTGGCAACGGCGGCCGCGACCCGTTCGGGCTCGGTCTCGTCCACCGCGCCGTCGGGAACGCCGGTCGCGACCGAGCAGAACCGGCAGTGCCGGGTGCAGACGTCGCCGAGAATCAGGAAAGTCGCGGTTCCCCGGTTCCAGCATTCGGCGAGGTTCGGACAGCGGGCCGAGGAGCAGACGGTGTTGAGCCCACAGTCGCGCAGGCGGGCGTTCACCCGCTCGAATTCCTCGCCCCGGGGCAGGCGGGCGCGGAGCCAGTCCGGCTTGCGCGGGCTACCCGGTTGCGGGCTCTTCATCGGTGAGGCGATTCTACGGAATCAGCCGCGGATCTTCAAGCCGTTCGGCGCGCAGTTCCAGACGCACTCGAAACAGCGGATGCACTCGGCCTGGTTCGGGTCTTCGTAAGCGGAGATGTTCATCGGGCAGACCCGCTTGCAGAGGTTGCAGGACTTGCATTGCTCGCGCACGACCTCCAGCCGGAGCAGGCTGACCTTGTTGAAGAGCGCGTAGATTGCGCCGATCGGGCAGACGAGCCGGCAGAACGGCCGCCTGATGCCGATGGACGCGACCACGATGAGGAGCAGGAAGCCGACCTTGACCCAGAACAGCCAGCCGACCAGCCCGCGCAGGGCGTTGACCGGGTCCCAGAGCACGAGCGGGATGCCCGCGCCGAGCGCACCCTGCGGGCAGAGCTTGCAGAACCAGGGCTCGATGGTCAGGAAGGTCGCGACGCCGGCAATCAGCACCAGGAACCAGTACTTGAGGTTGGTCGCGGGCAGGCGGACCTTGAGGGCGCGGTCGAAGAGCAGGACCAGCCCGGCCAGAGCCCCGGCCAGGACCAGCCCGAGCGCGGCGCCGGACATGCCGAGGAACGCAAAACTCGAGCCGAGGGTGGCGAAGAGAAACGCGGCCTGGGCGGCGAGCAGGGCCGCGAGCGTGCCGCCGGTCAGGCCGAGCAGGAGCAGGCCCACGGCCGCGGCCAGCACGCCGAAGCTCGGCCCGAACTTGAACCAGACCAGCACGCCGAGACCGACTGCGGCCAGTGCCCCTCCCAACCAGAGCCGCTCGGGGATGTCGAACTTGCCGCGCCGGACGATGTAGAGCAGGGCGAGCGTGAAGGGCAGCCAGCCGTAGACGAGCACCGGCAGCCAGGGCAGGCCGAACACCAGCACCAGTGTCAGCACCGCCAGCGCGGCGATGCCGGCGATGACGCCGAACGAGAGCCACTTCTTTCCCTTCGCCCGGCGGCCGACCGGCACCTTCTGGAGCAGGTCCTGCCAGAGCCCGAACGGGCAGACCCAGGCGCAGGCGGCCCGGCCGACCAGCGCACCGGTGACGATGAAGATGCCGAGCGCCAGCCAGGGGATGGTCCTCATTCCGAGCATCTGCTGGGCCGAGCCGATCGGGCAGGCGAAAGTGGCCATCGGCCCGCCGTAGCAGTTGAGCACCGGCTGGGGGATGTGCTTGAAGATACCCTGGAAGAGAATCTTCTCCTGCAGGAAGGCGAGGACGTAGGCGTTGAGCAGGACTGCGGAGATTACCTGCACGACCCGGTAGGGCGCGACCCGGCGCTTGACGAACAGCGTCACGGCCAGCATCAGCAGGAGGAAGGGCAGGGTGGCGAAGAGCAGGACCCGGACCGGGCTGATGCCCTCGACGAAGGCGAGCCAGGCCGAGACGAGCACCGCCGCGGCCGCAATCGCGCCGAAGGCGGGCCAGCGGCGGCGGGTCTGTGGTCGTCCCGCGTAGAGCGCGGCGAAGAGCATGACCAGCACCAGCGGCAGCCAGCCGAAGGCGAACACCGGCAGGGGGCGGAAGCCGCCGAAGACGACCAGCGCGGCAATCGCCAGCGTCGAGACGCCGGCGAAGACGAAGAACCAGGTCCAGCGCGCGCGCGTCCGGGTGCGGGGCTCCATCACTATCGCGGGGCTACACGAGCCCCATGCAGGACAGTCATATCTGGGCCGCGAAGCGGTGAATCGTCTCGAAATCGCCGCGGGCGATGCCGACCGCGACCGCGGCCAGGCCGACAAGGACGACCGCCGCGAAGATGACCCTTCTCTTCATCAGAACCTCGATATCAACTGCACCTTGGCTCCGCGGAACGGCGCCTCGAACCGGCAGATGCCGCCGGAGCAGGTGTAGCCGCCGCGCTCGGCCCCGATGCGGACCCGGAGCATGTTGCGCTGGGTGACGTTCCAGACCGTTTCGAAGAACGGCCAGACCTGCTCGCCGTTGTAGCGCTTTTCGAGCAGTTCGTCCACGTGCTGGAGGCCGACGGTGAAGAGCCAGGAAGCGCCGTAACCGTAGGAGAGGGCGGTGGCCAGCTCGCGGTATTTCCACTGCTCGTCAATCACCGAGCGCTCGTCCACGAAGCCGTAGTCGGCCTCGAAGGCGAAAGTGTGCCGGCCGGTGAGATACTTGACGTAGAGGACCGGCTTGGCGATGACCCGCTCGCGGGTGCCGAGTTCGATGTTGTGCTGGTACATCCGATTGAAGGCGAGCTCGAAGGTCCAGTCGTCGAGCGGGTAGCGGGTCTTGCCTTCCCACTCGATTACCCCGGCGCTGGTGTCGTCGCGGGTGTAGAGCCGGCCGTACTCCGCCCCGAGGTAGAGCGGTGCGAAGGGCGTCGCGGTCGCGACGACGCCGAAGCCGCGCTCGTCCTCGCCCCGGTTCACCGAAACGCCGGAGCGGATCGGCGTGGGCGGGTCGTTCCAGTGATAGAGCCCGGCCGGGAAGGCGAGCCGGTCGTAGTCCATCGCCTGGCCGACGATGCTGTAGCCCGGGAAGCTGACCGTGCCGCTGGCGAACCAGCCGAAGCCGGTCTCCCGGCCGCCCAGCCCGGGCGCGGTGCCCAGCCGTCGGCAGACCTCGCCGTAGAGCTCGACCGGGCCGGCGGCGGCGGTCAAATCGCCGCCGATGAGTTCGGTGAAGGCGCGGGCCTGCGGGTCGGTCGTGCGGTTGATGCGGACGTAGCGCGCGCCCAGCCCGCCCCAGCGGAACGGCCGGCTGGAGAGATTCGCGCCCAGCGCCTGGTCCGCGGTGTCGGCGATGTTGATGATGCGGTAGGTGTTCTCCTGGAAGAAGACCTCGCGCAACTGTGCGCCGAGCAGGACCAGCTCGGTCCGGTGCGGCAGGCGCGCGGTGCCGCGCAGGCCGTAGAGGCTCTTGTAGTGGCGGAACTCTTCGTCGCGGTAGGCCCGGAGCGCCAGGCCCTTGCCGAAGTCCTGGTAGAACCGGCCGAACAGGACCTCGAACTGGCGCGGGCTGTAGGCGATGCTGTAGTCGAGCAGGCGGAGCGGTTTGCGGGCGTCGGTCCAGGGCTTGGAAGGCTCATAGGCGAACAGCCCGAAGGTGCCGCGCAGGTCGCCGTAGCGCAGGCTCAAGTCCAGCTTCTCCTCGAGCTGGGTCGAGAAGGTCGAGTCGAAGTACGACCAGAACTCGGCCCGGTTACTGCCGCTGATGGAAAGCTCGGCCGCGGCCGCACTGAGCGCGAGCGCGGCCAGCAACAGACCGACCGGCCGCGCCTTCGGACCCGGAATCGTCACCACCGATGCCGCCGCGCTACTCGTCCGTGTCTTCGGGACTTTCCAGCGGCTCATCGGGCAACCATTTCAGGAACTCCTCCCGGATGCGGGCCTCGTCGCCCTTCCTGTAGCCGATGTGGGTGAAGACGATTTCGCCCGCGGTGTTGATGAGGTAGGCGGTCGGTTTGATGATGATGCCGTAGTCGCTCTTCACTTCCTGTTGCGGGTCGAGCAGGACGACGTAGGGCCACTTCTTGGCCGCGACGAACGCCCGGAGCCGGGCTTCGTCGGCGGGCTTGTCCACCGACAGCGCGATGAGCTGGAGGCCGTAGGGCGAAAGCTCCTCGTACACCGGCACCAGCGCGTCCAGCTCCTCGATGCAGTTCACGCAGGGCAGGTCCCAGCAGACCATATACACCGGGCCGTGCTCGAGCATCTCGGAGAGCGTGTACTCGTCGCCGTTGACGTCGAAGAGCGTGAAATCGCGGGCCTTTTCGTACTTGGCGGCGCCGGCCGCGGTCCCGGCCGCCAGGAGCACGAACACCATCATCAGTCCCGTCAATCTGGTCATCATACCTCCGATCATTCCCGCACAATCTTGCGCGTTACCACCGATTGCATCACCGCCCGGGTTGCGGTATCCTGCACGAACACCGCCACCCCGAGCCGGTCGGTCCGCCAGTTGCCCAGCGTCGCGGTCAGCACCGTATCGAACTCGACCGCGTAGCGCGGGCTCACCGGCACACCCCAGGGGCCGCCGATGACATCGCACGCAATCGGCACATACATCGTATCCTGCGTGCCCCAGATTTCGTGCCCGACGCTGTCCTGGAACAACACCGGCACCAGCATCAGCCCGGCCATCTTATCTACGAGCGTATCGAGCGCAATAATCCGCACCCCGACGCGGACCTCGGTGCCCACGATGCCGGTAACGGCGGTATCGAGCTCCATCTCCAGCATCGTCTTCCGGGACCGGGCCGCCTCGATGCGGGCGCGCAGGGCGGAGTAGAGCGTCTCCTGGCCCGCGGCGTCGGTGCCGTCGAAGTAGGTCGCCGGTTCGAAGCCCAGTCCGTAGCCGTACCACTGCGCCCGGGCCAGCACCTCGGGGGTCGAGAGCGTATCCCACAGCGTATCCGGCCGATACGTGAAGTACGCCAGCGAGTCGCCGAAATCGTACGACAGCCGTTCAAGAGACCGCTCCGCGGCCTCGCAGTATGGTCAGCCCTTGCTCGAGTACACCTCGGCCAGCACGACCCGGTTCGCGGCGAGGGTGAGGAGCGGGGCGATCGAGCACTGAACGGTCAGGCCGAAGACGAGGGCGACCGCGGCCAGAAGCACCAATCTGCGTTTCGTCATCAAGAAATACTAAAGAC
>DSBX01000048.1 GCA_011049385.1 Caldifarciminota bacterium
GAGGAAGAAGGACAACTCCTGATGCTTCTCGCCCTGCTCTCGCTCCTGCTGGCCGTGCCGGCCGACAGCCTGGCCCGGGATGTCGGCGTGTCCGCGATCATCGAACCGGGCCCGCCCTACGTCTTTTTCGCCGGGGACACGCTCATACCGCGCGCGTTGGTCCGCAACTACGGCACCGAACCGGCCCGCAACTTCGACGTCCGCTTCCGCATCGAACCGGCCTACCTGCGCACCGCAGTCGTGCCATCGCTCGCCCCGGGTACCGGTATCGAGGTTCGCTTCGACCCCTGGACAGCCGAGACGGGCGAGTTCCGGGTCTCCTGTTCGACCCGGCTGTCCGGCGACGAGAACCCGGAAAACGACCACCAACTCATCACCATCCGGGTCCTGCGGCCGCTCACGCTCTTCGTCGAGCCCGACCAGTCCGCCAGCATCGAAATCGGCGCCACCCGCCGCTTCCACTTCCGTGCCGAGATGCGCGGCGATGTCGGCGACAGCGTCCGCCTCCTGCCGCCCGCGCATCCCCCGGGCTGGCGCACCGAGTACTACGACTCCACCGGCGCCGCGCTCCTGCCCGGGACCGAATGGACGGAGCTCGGCTACCTCGCCCCGCAACAGCGCCGCACCTTCACGCTCGCGGTCAGCGCGCCGGCGATACTCGCCGACACCAACCTGCCCACCGTCCACCAGCTCGCAGTACCCGCAGTGGCCGCCGGCAAGCCGACCACCCGCGACAGCGCCCTGCTCACGCTCACCCTCGTGCCCGGCCTGCAGGTCCACAACTACCCCAACCCGTTCGCGACCCGAACCACCTTCATCGTCGGCCTGCCCGAGGACGCCGTGGTCGGCCTCGCGGTCCACGACGGGACCGGGGCGCTCATTCGCCGGCTGATGGACCGCGAGGAACACACCGGGCCGACGGTCATCGAACGCCGCTGGGACGGCACCAACCGCCAGGGCCGCCTCGTCGCCCCGGGCACCTACCAGTACCTGCTCGAAGTCACCCGGCGCGACCGCACCGAACGCATCCTCAAGCACCTCGTCGTGACCAGGGAACTGCCGTGACCGCGGCCCTGCTCATCATCGTCCTGCTCGGCCAGTTCGGCCACGACGGCCCGGGCACCGCAGTGATGCCCCTGCTCCGGGTCGGCCAGGGCGTGCGTGCCGCCGCGCTCGGCGAGAGCTACATCGGCCTGGCCGACGACGCCGCCGCGCTCTACTGGAACCCGGCCGGCCTCGGCCGGGTCACCCGCTACCGCTTCTCGCTCGCCCACCACGAATGGTGGGCCGGCATCCGCGACGAACTCGTCCAGGCCGCTTTCCCGGGCCGGTCCGGCGCGTTCGCCTTCGGCCTGCTCTACAGCGCCGAACCCGGCATCGAATACTGGACCCCGGCCAATACCCCGGGCGACACCTTCGGCACTTGGAGCTCGGTTCTCAGCCTCGGCTACGGCGTGCGCTTCGCCCGCCGCTACCGTCTCGGCGCCGGCATCAAGGGCTTCTACAACAGCCTCCACACCGCGGACGGCTACGGCGGCGCGCTCGACCTCGGCTTCGGCATCCGCCCGCTCGAAGGGCTCGAAGTCGGCTTGGTCGGCCGAAACCTCGGCATCGCCCGCTACCGCGAGCGCTGGTGCGACCTGCCCACCGAAGCCGCCATCGGCGCGGCCTGGACCCGGGACCGGCTCAGCGTCGGCCTCGACTACCTCTACCCCCTCGACGCGCCCCGGCACATCCGCGCCGGGGTCGAATACCGGCCGGCCGACGTCCTTGCCCTCCGGCTCGGCTACCGCACCGGCCCGGTTGACCTCGCCGGCCTCGGCTGGCACGCCGGCCTGTCCGGCGGCTTCGGCCTGGCGCTCGGCCCGGTCCGCTTCGACTATGCCGTCTCCCCGCACGGCGCGCTCGGCTTCGCGCACCGGGTCGGGCTCGACTTCGACTTCGCGCGCCGCGGCTCGGGCCGGGTGTTGATTCGCACCGTCACCGCGGCCGGTCTTCAGCCGCTCAGCGCCAACCTCGCTTTCGATGGCGTCTACACCGGCACCGCCACCACCGACCGACTCGGCCGCCACGAACTCACCGGCCTGCTCCCGGGCCGCCTCATCATCCGCACCAGCCTGCCCGACCGCGTCCCCCGGGTTGACACCCTGCGCGTCCTCGGTGACCGCCGCCAGTTTGCGACAATTGACCTCGAGCTGATGGACTACGGCAGTATCTGGGTCGCGCTCTATGACGCCGAGACGAAGCAGCCCATCGGCGGCACGGTGCGCTACGCGGGTCCGGTCTATGGCGAACAAGAAGTCCCGGCCGGGCCGGGCAGCGTCGCCATCCGTAATGTCCCGATCGGTGAGTACGAACTGACCGCCAACGGCCCGGACGAAAGCTACCTGCCGACGAGCTGTACCCTCGCGGTCGAACCCGGCGTGGTCACCGAACAGCGGCTCCTGCTCCGCCGGGCAACCGGCCCCTGACGCTACCCGCTAGTCCAGACTCCGGCGCAGGAAGGTCGGGACCTCGAGGTCGTTCTTCTTAAGGACCGCCCGACCTTCGCCATCCAGCTCGCGACGGCGGTGGGGGAAGAGCGTCGCGTCGGTGAGCAGGTCGCTGACATCATCCAGCGTCGGCAGAGGCTCGTTGAGTCCGGTGGCGATGACCGTCACCTTGATACCGGACTGCAGATCCCGCGGTCGGGCCGCGCCCATTCGGATGTCCGCCTGCCCGTTGGTCGCGTGGGAAACGACCTGCGCCGCCTCGTCCACCTCTCGCAGGGTCATCTTCTCGTCACCGGAAACGTTGAGCAGAACCTTACGCGCGGTCTCAATCGAGACGCTCTCGATCAGCGGCGAGCTCAACGCCAGGTTCGCCGCCTCGGTCGCCCGGCCCGCCCCGTCGGCCTGGCCCACCGCCATCACCGCGCCGCCCCGCTCCGCCATCACCGCCCGGACATCGGCGAAGTCAATGTTGATGAGCTGGCGTGAGGTAACGATGTCGGCGATACCCCGGACCGCGTTGAGCAGGACCTCGTCCGCCATCCGGAACGCCTCGAAGCACGGCTCCTGGCCGTGGACTTCGAGCACGCGCTGGTTGGGCAGAACGATGAGCGTGTCCACCCGCGAGCGCAGAGCCTGGACGCCTTCCTGCGCCTTGCCCATCCGCGCCCGGCCTTCGAAGTCGAAAGGCCGGGTGACGACCGCGACGACCAGCGCGCCCTGCTCCCGCGCCGCCTCGGCGATGACCGGCGCCGCACCGGTGCCGGTACCCCCGCCCATCCCCGCGGCGATGAATACCATGTCCAGACCGGTGACCTGCTCGCGAATCGTCTCGATTGACTCCTCGGCCGCCTGCCGACCGATGGCCGGGTCCCCGCCCGAGCCGAGACCGCCCGTAAGCTGGGCGCCGATCTGAATCTTGTTGGCGGCCGATGACATCGCCAGCGCCTGCAGGTCGGTGTTGACCGCGTAGAACTCGACGTGCGCCAGCCGGGCGTCAATCATATGGTTGATGGCGTTACAGCCCGCACCCCCGGTGCCGAACACGCCGATACGAATCAGTCTGCTGTCGTCTACTGGTTCGATCATGCTCATCACTCCTTTGTCTGCGATCCGCTTGCTACTCTCATCCGTGTCTCTGTGGTTCACCATTCATGTCCGCCTGGCGGTCTTGGCGGTTCATCTAGAACCATCCCCGCACCTGGTCCACCAGCCTCGTCAGCCGCCCGGGCGGCGCAACCTTGCTCTCGAGCCCGCTCAGTATCAGCCCGACCGCGGTCGCGAAGCTCGGGTCCGAAGTCACCGCCTTGGGTCCGGTCACCCGGTCGGGACGAGCCAGCCGCACCGGCATCCCGAACAACTGCTCGGCGAGTATATCGACCCCGCGCAACTGCGCACCGCCGCCGGTGAGGATAATCCCGCCCGAGAGATTCTCGCCCATCCGGGCCTCCCGGACCGCGCTGTTGGCCAGCGTCAGGATCTCCTCCACCCGCGGCTCGATGACCGACGCCAACAGCCGGCGCGACACCTGCTTCGTGCCCCGGCCCGAAGCGTCCTCGACCGTCAGTGCCTCGTCCTTCTCAAGCATCGCCGCCATCGCCACGCCGGCCTCACGCTTCACCCTCTCCGCCTCGCCAAAGGTCGTGCGCAGACCGATGGCCACATCGCGGGTGATGTTCGTCGCCCCGATTTCCACCATCCGGTGGAAACGGATTTCACCCTCGCGGTAGACCGTCACCGTCGTCACGCCGCCCAGGTCAACCAGGATATATCCCATGCTCCTGTCGTTTTCGTCCGAGACCGCATAGGAAGTCGCCAGTCCGGAAAGCACCATCAGCCGGCTCCGGATGTCCAGCCGCTCCAGCGCCCGGTCAATGTTCTCGAACGCACTCAGCGCGCCGATTATCATCAACACCTCGACCTCGAGCTTCACCCCGAACATCCCGAGCGGGTCACGTACACCCTTCTGCTCGTCCACGATGTACTGGGTCGGCACGACGTGCAGTATCTGTTCGTCGCTGGGCAGGCGGATCGCCTGGGCCTGGGCGACAACGTCCTTGACGTCACGGGCGCTGATGCCGCGGTCCGGCCGCCGGACCGACACCGCACCGATGCCCTCAAGGTGCTTGAGATGAGCGCCGGTGATACCGACGAAGGTCGGCAGAGTCTTCACCTTCACCCCGGCCTCCTCCTCGGCTGCAGCGACCGCCACGGCCAGCGACTCGGTCGCCTTGTCGAGGCTGATCACCGCGCCCTGCCGGAAACCGTCCGGCGGCGCGGTGCCATAGCCCAGAATCGAGGTCTTCCTGGACGGGTCGGTCTCTGCCAGCACGCAGGCAACCTTGGTCGTGCCGATGTCAATTGCAGCGGTCCGAATGGACTTCGCCATGCTCACCTCCCGGCAGCACCTGGACCTCTTCCTCAAGGAGAATCCCGGTCTGCTCTTCAACGTTTGCCTTCACTACCTGGGCGAGCCCGTAGACGTCCGCAAAACGGGTCCCGCCGGTGTTGACTATGAAATTCGCGTGCTTCTCGGAGACCTCTGCCGCCCCGACCCGGCGGCCCTTGAGGCCACAGCGTTCGATGAGCCGTCCGGCCGGCTCCCCTGCCGGGTTCTTGAAGAACGATCCCGCCGACGGCAGGTTCGGCTGTTTCTCCCGACGCCGACTCCGGACTTCCCCGGTCGGGGTCGGCACGCCCGGTACGAGGTCCAGCTTCGCCCGGACCGCGATCACGCCTTCCGGCACCACCGATGTGCGGTAGCCCCGGTTGAGTTCCGCTCCGGTCAGCAATCGAGAAGACCCGTCCGAGTCCATCACCCGCACCTCCTCGACGATGTCCGAGAGCGACCTTCCGAAGGCACCGGCATTGGTCCGCAAACCACCGCCGACCGTGCCCGGGATACCGGCCAGGAACTCCGCCCCACACAGCCCGGCCGCCTCGGCCGCGGTCGCAACTTCGTCGAGACCCGCCCCGCCGCCGCAGTGAAGCACGCCGTCCGCAGGCAGCAGCACGGGCTTCGATCCTCCGGCATCCACTCTGTTCGCCCTGTATCGCTGTGGTTCTCCTTGCTCGACCATCACTTCGATCCGGGCCAGCTCTCCGCTCAACCTCAGTACCATCCCGGGCAGGCCTTGGTCCGAGATGAGCACGTTTGAACCCCGACCCAGCACCCACCAACGCATCCTCCGCACCGCCACGACCGCCAGCACCGCGGCCAACTCGGCCTCGGACGACACCTCGACCCAGTACTGCGCCGGGCCGCCGATCCCGAACGTCGTGTGCCGGGACAGCGGCTCGTCGGCCCGCACGCCCGCCCCGCTCGCGGCTAGAGCGCGTTCAGTATCTGTTCGCCGGTCTGCCATATTGAGCCTGCTCCCAGGGTTAAGATCACATCGCCCGGCCGCGCGGCCCGGGCGACATCTACCGCCAGCTTCTCGATAACGGACAGATGGTGCAGCTCGATGCCTTCCCGCCCATCCCGCCGGACCGCCTCGACAATCACCTTTTCGTCCGCATCCGGCAGGGGTTCCTCGGACGCGGCGTAAACTCGCGTGACGAAGACGACATCGGCCGCGTCGAAGGCGACGCCGAACTCCGAACCCAGGTGTCGCGTACGCGAGTAGCGGTGCGGCTCGAACACAACCACCAGCCGCCGGTCCGGGAAGGCGTGCCGGAGCGCCTCGACCGTCACTCGGACCTCGGTCGGGTGATGGCCGTAGTCGTCAAACACCTCGATGCCGCCCTTCTCTCCCTTGCGCTCCAGCCGGCGGTGCACACCCGCGAAGGTGAGAAGCGCCTGCTCGACAACCCTGGGCTCGACGCCCAGTTCCAGCGCGACCGCGACCGCGGCCAGCGCGTTCTGAATGTTGTGCCGGCCCGGCATCGGCACGCTGAACCGGCCCCGCGCCCGGCCCCGGACCAGGAGCGTGAAGGCCGAACTGAACGCGTATTCCTGAACGTCCCGAACCGTCAGGTCCGCCGGCGTCTCCAGCCCGTAGGAAACGACCCGGCGCTTGACGCGCGAACGGATGGCACGCACCGCCGGCGAGTCCGTGCAGAGTATGACACTGCCATAGAAAGGCACCCGGTTCACGAAGCTGACGAAGGTGCGCCGAATGTCGGCCAGGTTCTTGTAGAAGTCAAGGTGTTCGGCCTCGATGTTCGTCACCACCGCTATCGAAGGATAGAGCACGAGGAAGGAACGGTCGCTCTCGTCTGCCTCGGCGACGAGGTATTCCGACTGCCCGAGCCGCGCCCCGGCGCCCGCGCCCAGCACCCGGCCGCCCACCACCGTCGTCGGGTCCAACCCGGCCCGCTCCAGCACGTGGCCGACCAGCGAGGTCACCGTCGTCTTGCCGTGACTGCCCGAAACCGCGACCGAGAACTTCAGGCGCATCAACTCGGCCAGCATCTCGGCCCGCCGGATGACCGGCACCCCCTGCTCGCGGGCCGCGACCATCTCCGGGTTGTCGCTGCCGATTGCGGTCGAGAAGACGACAACCTCGGCTCCGAGACAGTGCTCGGCCCGATGACCGATGCTGACCCGCACCCCGGCCTCGGCCAGTCGTCTCGTCATCTCGCTCTCGGCCAGGTCCGAACCGGAAACCTCAAAGCCCAGGTTCTGGAGCAACAGCGCGATGCCGCTCATCCCGACCCCGCCGACGCCGATGAAATGCACGCGCCTCAGCCGGCCAAGCATCGCTCAATCTCCTCGGCCGCGGCAACGGCAGCATCGGGCTTGGCCGCCCGCCGGGCCGCATCCGACATCCGCTGGCGCCGACCTTCGTCGTCCAACAGCAGCTTGAGTTCACTGGAAAGCCCGGACAGGCGGCACTCGTCCATCGTTGAAGCGGCACCGAGCGAAGCGAGGTACTGGGCGTTGGCCTCCTGGTGCCGGTCGGTGGCATGAGGGAAGGGGACGAGTATCGCCGGGATGCCGAAGGCGGCCAACTCCGACACCGCCATGCCGCCTGCCCGGGAAACGGCAACCGTCGCCCGCCGGTACAGTTCGTGGGGGCGGTCGGTGAAATCAACCAGTTCGACATTGCCGCCCCGGGCCACCGAGCGCACCATATCGAAATCGCGCCGGCCGGTGAGCAGGATAAACCGCGTGCCGGTCAAGACCGAAGCGGCGTCAAGGGCGGCGAAGGACAGCGCCCGCGCGCCGAGACTGCCGCCCAGCACCAGCACGGTCCGCCCGTCATCGGCGCGGCCGTCGGCGACGATTTCCGGGCGGAGCGGGTTACCGGTCACTGTCGTCCGGCCGCGCAGAGGAATCGCAAGCGGGAAGGCCAGTAGTACCCGGCGCGCGACCGGCGCGAACAGGCGCGTGACCCGGCCCGGCACCCGGTTCTGTTCGAGCAGAAAACTCGGCACGCCGCGCAGCCACGCCGCGGCCAACGGCCCGGCGCTGACATACCCGCCCGCCGCAACAACCGCGTCCGGGGCGCGACGCCGCACCACCGCCAGCGACGCGAACAGGCTGCGGATCATCACGAAAGGCCAGGCGGCCTTACGGGCCAAGCCCTTTCC
>DSBX01000022.1 GCA_011049385.1 Caldifarciminota bacterium
CCTTAAGGTATTATTACCTCGTGGGAATCCGACCTGCGCCGACCGGTTTCGTCTTCGGACCCGGTCAGGTCGCAGTAGTGCGAGTCAGGCGAAAGGGTTGGTCTGAGCCTGCGGGTGTTGCTCCTTGATTTCCTTGCGGACGAGATGAAGTTGTGGAGATGGCACTCGGTCCGAAGCCCGCTTCCCCTCGGTCCGTCCGGCTTTGCGAGCGGCACCTGTCTGCCGCGGGGGTGGTTCTGGCTCCGGGAGCGAATGCCTTGACTACCAATGGCAGGGCGGTAGATTTCAGGCCTATGAAAGTCCACGAATACCAGGCGAAAGAGATATTCGAGCAGGCCGGCATCCCGGTGCCGCGCGAGGTGGTCTGCGCGACGCCGGCCGAGTGCGCCGCGGCGGCGCGGGCGATAGGACTGCCGGTGGTCATCAAGGCCCAGGTGCTGGTCGGGGGCCGGGGCAAGGCCGGCGGCGTCAAGCGGGTCGAGAAGCAGGAGCAGGTCGAGGCGGCGGCCGGGCAGATCCTGGGTATGGACATCAAGGGTCTGCGGGTCGAGAAGGTGCTGGTCGCCGAGTGCGCCGACATCGCGAAGGAGTACTACGTCGGCATCATCGTGGACCGGGTCGGCCGCAAGCCGGTGTTGATGGCTTCGGCGGCGGGCGGGGTGGAGATCGAGCAGGTCGCCCGCGAGACCCCGGAGAAGATCGTCAAGGTCGAGATTGACCCGGCGGCGGGCCTGCTCGGGTTCCAGGGCCGGAACGTCGGGATGGCGCTGTTCGACGGCGACGCGAAGCTGGCCCGTTCTTTCGCCGGCATCGCGGCCAGGCTGTACCGGGTCTTTGCGAGCCGGGACTGCTCGCTGATCGAGATAAACCCGCTCGTCCGGCTAGGCGATGGGTCACTGCTGGCGCTGGACGCGAAGGTGAACTTCGACGACAACGCGCTTTTCCGGCATCCCGACAACGAGGCGATGCGGGACCGGGCGGCCGAGGAGCCGAAGGAGGTCGAGGCGAAGGAGGCCGGGCTGTCCTACATCAAGCTCGAGGGTAACGTCGGCTGTGTCGTCAACGGCGCCGGGCTGGCGATGGCGACGATGGACCTGATCAAGCGCTACGGCGGCGAGCCGGCGAACTTCCTCGACGTCGGCGGCTCGTCTTCACCGGATAAAATGGTGACCGCGATGCGGATAATCCTGTCCGACCCGAACGTGAAGGCGATACTGGTCAACATCTTCGGCGGTATCACCCGCTGTGACGATATCGCGACCGGTCTCCTGGCGGCGAAGAAGCAGGCCGACATCCGGGTGCCGGTGGTGGCCCGGCTGACCGGGACGAACGCCGAGCCGGCCCGGGCCCTGCTCGAGGGCACCGATGTGACGCCGGCGGCGACGATGGCCGAGGCGGTGAAGAAGGCGGTCGAACTGGCCGGAGGTGGCAAGTGAGCATCCTGATTGACGAGAAGACCCGGGTGCTGGTGCAGGGAATCACCGGCCGGGACGGCGCGTTCCACGCGCAGGCGATGAAGAGCTACGGAACGCAGGTGGTCGGTGGGGTGACGCCGGGCAAGGGCGGCCAGTCGGTCGAGGGCATCCCGGTCTTCGATTCGGTCGCGGAGGCGGCCCGGGCGACCGGGGCCGACGCTTCGATCATCTTCGTGCCGGCCGCGTTCGCGACCGACGCGATGTACGAGGCGGCCGACGGCGGGCTCAAGCTGGTCGTCTGCGTGGCCGAGGGCGTGCCGACGCTGGACATGGTGCGGGTGCTGGAGTACTGCCGCGGCCGCGGGACGCGCGTACTCGGCCCGAACTGCCCGGGCGCGATTTCGCCCGGCAAGGCCAAGGTCGGGATAATGCCCGCCGCGAGCTTCGCCCGCGGCTGTGTCGGCGTCGTTTCCCGTTCCGGGACCCTGACCTACGAGATTGCCGCCAACACCGGCGACTTCGGCCAGTCCACGGTCATCGGCATCGGCGGCGACCCGGTCATCGGCACCAGCTTCCTGGATTGCCTGGAGTTGTTCAACGCCGACCCCGAAACGCGGGCGATCGTGTTGGTCGGCGAGATCGGCGGCACCGACGAGGAGCGGGCGGCGGACTGGGTGAAGCGTAACTGCCGCAAGCCGGTGTTCGGGTTCATCGCCGGCCAGACCGCGCCGCCGGGCAAGCGGATGGGTCACGCCGGGGCAATCATCTCGGGCGGCACCGGTACCGCGCCGGAGAAGATCGCCGCTTTCGAGGCCGCGGGCATCGAAGTCATCTACGAGCCGCAGGAACTGCCGGGCAGGTTGGCGGCGAAGCTCTAGCAGCGGTCGGAAGAAACCGTTTGAGCGTCCCGTACGGGACGCTCAACGCTTCTTCGGTCGAGCGGCAGTCTCCGGAGCTGAGATGTGAAGCGGGCGAACCGGGCGCTAGGAACCGTCGGCCGACTGCTGTTTCCCGATTCCCCAGCCTTTGCGCATCGCTTCGATGTTCTTGGGTATCGAGCGGTCGGGGACACTGCCGGGCAGGGCCTTCTCAAGGGCTTCGAGCGGGACGATACCGGTGACCGCGGCCAAGAAGCCGAGCATGACCATGTTGGCGAACATCCGGTTACCCATCGTCTCGGCAATACGCGTCGCCGGGACCGCAAGCTGGCGCACCGCGCCGTGGGGCGGATGGGGCTGAACGAGGTCTTCGTCTATCAGCAGCCAGCCGCCGTCCTTGAGCTCGGGCTCGAACTTGACGTAGGCTTCCTGCGACATCGCGACGAGGATGTCCGGTACGGTGACGTAGGGGTAGAGAATCCTCTCGGCCGAAACGACGAGCTGGGCCGAGCAGGCGCCGCCGCGGGCCTCCGGGCCGAAGCTCTGGGTCAGCGTGGCCTGCTTGCCGTCGTGGAGCGAGGCGGCCTTGCCGGTGATTGAGCCCATCCGGATGATACCCTGGCCGCCGAAGCCGGAGAACTTAACTTCTACCATCGCTTGCCTGCATCGGGCCTTCGTAGCAGACGAATTCCTTCCCGACCGACCGGCCGAGCGCCGCGTCCATTGTGTCGAGGTAGGTCGGCTTGCAGCGCTGGACGAAGCGGCCGACGATAATCCTGCCCTTGAAGCTGATGTCCACGTCCCGCGTGTCCGCGCCGTGGCGGACCTCGGCGCTGTCGTGGTAGTACTTGAGCAGGTCAAGGCCGGTGCCGAGCCGGTTGCGCCGGGCGTAAACGGTCGGGCAGGGCGAGATGACTTCGACGAAGCTGAAGCCTCGGTGGTTCAGGGCTTCGACTAAAGTCTCGATCATCTCGCGGACGTGGAGCGAGGTCCAGCGGGCGACGTAGGTTGCGCCGCAGGAGTCAACGAGGAACGGAATGTTGAACGGGTGTTCGTAACTGCCGTAGGGCGCGGTCGTCAGCTTCGCGCCCTCCGGGGTGGTCGGTCCGAACTGGCCACCGGTCATCGCGTAGTTGAAGTTGTTCACGCAGATGACGGTCATGTCCATATTGCGGCGGGCGGCGTGGATGAGGTGGTTGCCGCCGATGGCGACGAGGTCGCCGTCGCCGGAGAAGACGGTGACCTTGAGCCTGGGGTTGGCGAGCTTGAGCCCGGTCGCAAAGGGCAAAGCGCGGCCGTGAGTGGTGTGGAACGAGTCAATCTTCACGTAACCGGCCGCGCGGCCGGTGCAACCGATGCCGGAGACGATGGTGTGATCCGCGCGCGGCACGCTGCTGCGCTGAATGGCGGTGATGTAGCAGTTGAGGACGGTGCCGAGGCCGCAGGTCGAGCACCAGATGTGCGGGATGCGGTCCATCCGCAGGAACGGCTCGTGCGGGTGGCGTTCTTCCTCGACCACGGGCCCGCCCGGGGCGGGGGTTGTCAGTAACTCGCTCATTTTGCTCCCTCCCGGATGGCGGCGAGGACATCGTTCGGGTCGTGGACCCAGCCGCCGCAGTGCGGAATCAGCAGGGTCCGGCAGTTGCCGGCCGCGGCCCGTTGGAGCTCGCGATACATCTGGCCGAGGTTGATCTCCGGCATCACCAGTGCCTTGACCTTCCTCGACAGTTCGGCGATGCGGGCTTCCGGGAAGGGCCAGACCGTGACCAGCCGGACCGAACCGACCTTGATGCCCTCGGCCCGGGCCAGCGCGATGGCGCGGGTGGCGACCCGGTAGCTGATGCCGTAGCTGACGACCACGACGTCGGCGCCGTCAACCGCTTCTTCGTCGGTGATGACGATGTCCCCGGCGTTGTCGCGGATCTTGTCCACCAGCCGG
The DNA here is from genome assembly GCA_011049385.1 of Caldifarciminota bacterium. Lineage (GTDB taxonomy): Bacteria > Hydrothermota > Tepidihabitantia > Tepidihabitantales > Tepidihabitantaceae > DSBX01. The sequence goes on from DSBX01000022.1 coordinate 4,233, forward strand.
CTGACGCACACGCTCTGGCAGGCGGCGTTGATGACCGGATAGCCGCGCTCGTCGTGGGTCAGACCGGTGATGTGAATGCGGTAGTCGTCACCGGCGCGGACCATATCGGGGACCTTGTCCGGGCCGGCCTGGTAGGGTAGGTAGCTTTCCTTCGGGCCCCGGTACCAGCGGCGTTCGATGACCGGGATGTCCTCCGCGGGCGGGATGACGACCTTCTCGGTCATATGGCCGACACACTCGTCCATCATGAACAGCACCGGCAGGCGGTAGCGTTCGGAAAGACCGAAGGCGGTGATGGTCAGGTCGAAGCATTCCTGGGGCGAGGAGGGCGAAAGCGCGATGACCTCGTAGTCACCGTGCGAGCCCCAGCGTGCCTGCATCATATCCTGCTGGCCGGTGAGGGTGGGCAGGCCGGTCGAGGGCCCGCCGCGCTGGACGTTCACGACAACGCAGGGGGTCTCGGTCATGATGCCGAGACCGATGTTCTCCATCATCAGCGAGAAGCCGGGCCCGGAGGTGACGGTCATGGCCTTGGCGCCGCCCCAGGCACCGCCGAGGATGGCGGCCATCGAGGCGAGTTCGTCTTCCATCTGGATGAACGTACCGCCGACGAGCGGGAAGCGCGAGGCGATGCGTTCGGCGATCTCGGTCGAAGGTGTTATCGGGTAGCCGGCGAAGAATCGGCAACCGGCGGCGATGGCACCTTCGGCACAGGCCTCGTCGCCGTCGAGGTAGTGGGCGCCGGTCAGGACCGTGGCGTCAGGCTGGCTTGGCTTCGGCCGGCTCATCTAGGATACACTCCGGGTTCGGGGTGGACCAGATTGCGAATTCCGGGCAGATGGCGCCGCAGAGGCCGCAGTCAACACAGGCCTCGGGCTTCACGACCACCGGCGGGTGGTAGCCCTTGCGGTTGAAGTGGCGCGAGAACTCGAGTACCTGCTTGGGGCAGTAGTTGATGCAGAAGCCGCAACCCTTGCAGCGATTGATGATGATGTGGACGATGCCGTGCGGCGACCGGCAGTGATCGGCATCGAGGGGTCTGCGCCAGTATTTCATCAGTGAAGGACAAGGATTATAGGGTCGGCCACATCGCGGTCAACCCTTCGTTGCGGTGGGCAGGGCTTGACCCGGTTGAGCCGGGCGTTATCCTTGGGCGTGATATGCGTCTACGAAGATGAGGGCTGGTCGGCGCTCTCGGTGCTGTGCGACCTGCGTCCGGTGTTCGACCTGCGTTGCGGCCGTCTTACCCTGCTTGAGAAGCTGAGGCGGCGCTACCTGCGGACCGCGTTCGCGCTGCAGGTCCGCGCGGAACTGGCCGAGGTCGTCGCGGAAGCACACCCGGACTGCGTGGTGAACCCTCCGCTCGCGCGGGGCGGGCTCTTTCTGAACGGCCGGGCGATTCTCGACGCGGCGGTGCCGCTGTCCGGACCCGAGGCGGTGCTGGTTGCGGGCGAGGAGGTCGTCGGCTTCCGGCTCAAGCCCGGGCGGGAAGTGGAGAGAGAGCGGCTGGTCGTTTCGTTGCCGGTCGAGCCGGTGAAGGCGCGGGTCATCCGTTTTCCCTGGGAGCTGGTCGAGCTGAACGCGGTCGAGCTTGCCGCCGAGCTTGCCGCCGGACGGGGCGGGGGTAGGGCAGGCTCCGGTGTCGGCGTGGTCGGGCCGAGGAGGCTGCTTGCGGTCAAGTCCGGGGCCCGGGTCTGGCCGGGGACGGTCATCTCGACCGAGACCGGGCCGGTGCTGGTTGACCGGAACGCGCAGGTGCGGCCCGGGAGCTTCGTCGAAGGGCCCTGCTACATCGGGCCGGGGACGGCCGTTGACGGCGCGAAGGTGAGGCCGGGGTGCAGTTTCGGCCCGCACTGCCGCATCGGCGGCGAGGTCGAGGCGAGCGTGTTCCAGGGATACTCGAACAAGCATCACGACGGGTTCATCGGTCACTCCTTCGTCGGCGAGTGGGTGAACCTGGGGGCGGGCACGACAAACTCGGACCTCAAGAACGCTTACGACCCGGTCCGGGTCGAGCTGGCGGGGCGGGTGTGCGATACCGGGCGGCTCAAGGTCGGGTGTTTCATCGGCGACCACGTCAAGACCGCGATCGGCACACTGCTCAATACCGGTACCGTCGTCGGGGCCTTCGCCAACTGGTTCGAACCCGGGCTGTCACCGAAGGCGGTGGCTCGTTTCGCCCGGGGCGCAGGCGCGCGGCTGGCGCTGGCTGAGGCGCTGGCGACCGCCCGGGCGGTGATGGCGCGGCGCGGAGTCGCCGCCACCGCGGCCTGGGAGCGGCTGGTCCGCAGTCTGTACCGGCGCAAGAGCAGAGCGTAGCGCGATGGCGCTGGCTATCGGGGTCGACATCGGCGGCACCAACACGAGGCTCGGGGTGGTTGATTCTACCGGCCGCGTGGTTGAGCGCCGGCGGTTTGCGACCAACGCCGCGGCTGGGCCCGGGCCGGCCCTGGAGCGACTGGCGGAGAAGATTGCCGGACTGCGCCGGGGCCGGGCGGTCGCGGCAGTGGGCGTCGGCGTCGCCGGGCTGATTGACCACCGGTACGGCATCGTGCGCGTGCCGCCGAACCTGCCCGGGTGGCACGGAACCGAGGTCGCCCGCGAGTTGAACGAGCGGACCGGTCTGCCGGTCCGGGTGACCAACGACGCCAACGCGGTCACCCTCGGTGAATGGCGGCACGGTGCGGGCGAGGGCTGTCAGGACCTGTTCTGCCTGACGCTCGGAACCGGGGTCGGCGGCGGGGCGATTGTCGGCGGCAGGCTGATGACCGGCCGCAACGGCGCCGCCGGCGAACTCGGCCACACGGTCATCTTCGGCAACGGCCTGCCCTGCCGGTGCGGGGGGCGGGGGTGCCTCGAGCGCTACGTCGGCGCCGCCTACGTAGTCAAGCGCGCGCGCGAGCGGGTGAAGGCCCAGGTCAAACGGTTGACCGATCACCGCGACCAGTTGCCGATGTTCGACGGCGTCCGTGCCGACAAGCCCTCCCTCCTGCTCGACATCTGCGGACCGCGGCTGCGCGGACTGACGGTGAAGGAGATCGGGCAGGCAGCCCGGCGGCGGGACCCGCTCGCGCTCGAGCTCGTCGTCGAGGTGGGGCACTACGTTGGCCTCGGGCTGGTGAACGTGGTCGCGCTACTCGACCCGGAGCGGGTCGTGGTCGGCGGCGGGGTCGCGGGCCTGGGCGCGCCGCTGCTCAAGGCCATCCAGCGCACGGTCTTCCGGCGCTGTCAGCTCTTCGACGGGCGCAGGCTGGAAGTGGTCTTCGCGAAGCTGGGCGACGACGCAGGGGTGGTCGGGGCCGCCCGCTGGGCCGAGCAACCGGCCGAATCGGATTAGATCTTACCCATCAGGAAGCGCCAGACCTTGTTGTCGAGCCGGCGTTCCATGATGAAACTGCCGTCCTGGATGAACGGGCGGTATTCCTGGGCATAGTAGAGCCGGCGCTGAGAGACGTTGCCGCCGTACCAGGCCCGTCCCTGCTTCAGGATGCGGCGCAGGGTGTTGTCGTAGTTGCCTTCCAGGGTCCGGAAGCCGTAGTTCAACAGGGTGACCAGCATCGCCACGTGGCGGGGGTAGGCGACGACCGACTTGGCCCGGTTCTTGCGGGCCAGGGCGATGACGAGTTCGGCCATGAATAGCGAGTAGTAGCGCTGGCGGTATTTGGGAC